>CAYXGU010000031.1:6354-8952 GCA_964464645.1 uncultured Candidatus Saccharibacteria bacterium | reverse complement strand
GCTTCTGTTGTTAGTGGGTTTGCGAAAGGCTTTAACTTTGTAATTCTGAAGGATTTAATTGAAACTACAGATGATGAAGACAGGCAAGAACTGCAAAGACTTTTAATTGAGTTCACTTTTCCAAAACTGTATGGTAAAACTATTACTTCCAAGGAACTTCTGGAGGAGTTGAAATGAGCAGTGGAGACTTTTACCCTCTTACATGGGAACACTACGGAATATTAATAGATGACCTGTGGAAAGACTTAATAAATGGAACTATAATTGACCTATGCTAAAAGCAATTTGCTTTGACCTAGACGGAGTTTACTTTGTTAATGGTAAATTTAATTTTATTAAGGCGCTTGGTGAACTAGGTGTGTCTGAAGATGAGGCCAAAAGAGTCTTTCTCAAGAGTGATGAAATGAACAAAATGTATAAAGAGGGAAAAATGACTGACGAGGAATACTGGTCATGGGCTATAGATCAATGGGGAATAGACCTTACAGTGCGAGAAGTAATTGATTTATTAATTAAAGGCTACGAAGTGAACGAAGATGTTGTTAAGGTTGTAAAAGAAGTCAGAGAAAAAGGCTACAAAACTTTAATTTGCACAAATAACTTTCCAGCAAGAATAAATGGCTTAGATAAAAGATTTGGACTACTAAACAACTTTGACGCCTCTGTATTTTCATACGAAATTGGTGCTACAAAACCCTCCATAAAGATATTTCAAACATTAGTGGATAGATCAGGCGTAAAAGCAGAAGAAATAGTTTTTGCAGATGACAATGAGGATAATTTAGCTGGTGCTAGAGAGGTTGGTATTCAAGCTTTTTTCTATGAGGGTTTTGATCATTTTATTGGTAAGTTGAAAGAGTTAGGTGTAGTTCTATGATCGGCGGCTTTGAAATAAGAGGCGATTCAATTAACCCGTACCATCTCTCAGTAGGAACAGTAGTTTTCGATAACAATAAAATTGCTCTGGTTAAAAAATTTAATGGGATATATACCTTACCTAGAGAAACAATGTATTCAGGAGAATCCCTAGAGGAGTCATTAGCAAGAGGAGTTAAGGAAGAATTAGGAATAACTGTAGAGATAGAAAAATTCCTAGGATCGCAGATTACCTGTTTCGATAGACCAGACGGTACAAATGTAGAGAAAACAACCATATACTTTCTAGCTAGTAAGACAGGTGACTCTGAGAAAGAGCAAGCTGATGATGAGACGGCTGATGAAATAGAGTGGTTCGAACCTAAAAATGCTAAAAAACTACTAGAAGAACAAGGAAATGACGAATCTAGGCTCATTGAAAGGGTAATTTAGACTAATAAAACAGTTCGAACTTGTTCCCTAATGCCCAGCCAAGATTTCAAAATTTCAGAGTTAGCCTGATTTAACAGCTTATCCTCCTGTTCGAGCCCTATCAGATCCTTATTAACATCAGGAAGTGCTTTCCACAGTATTAGTTCTCATATTGTATAATCCAAATATGATAATAGTGCTAAACCGTAAAATTACTCCTCTTGAATTTGAACAAGCAAGAGAAGTTTATAATGACTACATTAAGACCGTGGTGGATATAGAAAAAAATGTTTTGGCTGTTGGCGGAGAGTTTCACATAGATTGTGAGGAGGCGCTGATAGAGCAAGGAAGTAAATTAGAAAATCTGTATGGGGGCGGCTATAGAGTTAGCACAAAGGAGATAGAGTACATGGCAATGAGTAATTATAAGCCGGCGTTAAACAAAACCACTTATGAAATAGCTGATCCAAAAATTCGCGAACAGATTTATACTCTGACAAAGGAGTACTTAGAAATATGAAAGATAGAGATAGAGAATTTTACATCAACTCAATAAAAATGGACCTGTATAGAGTTGTGACTGCTACAGGTGATGTATCAAAACCCGCCTCGGTTGACTCTGCACAACAATTTTTAAAACACTCTATTGAAGATTTCGATAAGTTTAAAAATGAGGCCCTCGATACCAAGATAAAAAAAGATATTGAACGCTCATTAGCTGAAATATATAAATTACAAGAGCCTAATCATAGACTAAGATGGGTCGAAAATGTGTTAACGGCAAGGTGTAGGCTATATTAGCCAAATAGACTCGTATTTTGCAGTTGTGCAATTCACCCAAAACAGGATCCCACAAACACACGCTCATTATGTTACCTGATACTATATACTTAAATACATTATGCATAAGCTCCTTGCAGCCATAATTATTTTAGTTTTTATCTTCGGGCTCGTGTTTATCCTGACTACCCAAGCCGCACCTAAGCCGGCCATACCAACTACACCAGCACAGGTTGTAGAGACTCCAGAGGACGTGATGGTACCTACTACTACCGACATCACGGCTTCTTTTGCAATTTTTACCAACGGCACTTTTAGAATATTTACAGCACCAATGTATCACAACCTCTCAGAAGATGTATTTATTGAGGCTAGCAACCCAAACACCGTGCAGGTTAGAAAGGCAAAAACAACATGGGATGCGTTTTTTTCAACTTTGCCGTTTAAACTAACTTCAGAATGCCTGACTACCGGCACTAATGAAATATTTTGTTCGGGAGACACCGGAACGTTAAAATTTTATCTTAATGG
>CAYXGU010000031.1:0-6344 GCA_964464645.1 uncultured Candidatus Saccharibacteria bacterium | reverse complement strand
AGAAGAAAGCGATACAGCGCTGGAACAAGAAATTAAAAAGGGCGATAAACTGCTTGTAACTTTTGGAACTGAGTCGGAAGAGGCAATTATTGAGCAGATAAATAGGGTTCCATAACGCATGCGTACTCTTAAAATTATCTCCCGCGGCAGAAGATCAGAAATATTCTACTACACCTATAGCACAGTATTAAAGCTAAATGATCGCGAATTTTCAACTGCTAGGATTTACGCCGAGTTCACAAAAACAAAAGCGGTTTTTGACAGTAAGGTAATAAAAGTCCCTGAACCACTAGAAGTTGTAACAGTAGAAAACCGAACAGGCATTGTTTTTCAAAAGATTAACGGTACAGCACTTATGGAGCTGTTTCAGAAAAAACCGTGGCTATACTTTTCTTACACCAAAAAAGTTTGCTTACTGCACAAAAAGCTACACGAACACCAACTTGGTGGATTACCTAGCCAAGTTGATGAGTTTAAAAGCATACTGCAGGAAAGCATGCTACTAACTGCCCCACAAAAGAACAGACTGCTTGAAATTCTGCACAAAAAGTATGTGTCAAAACTGTGTCATGGCGATTTTCATCATGGAAACATTATGCACGCGGGTAATGAGCACTTTATTATTGACTGGATGGACGCGTTTTCTGGAAGCTGCATGCTGGATGTTGCGCTAACTGCTGTAAATACTATGGTGTCAACCGCACCTAACCATGTGCCGAGTGGGTATCGCGCGATATACGATCGTTCTGTAAATGGGTGGAAATTGAACTCTGAGCAGTGAGCATGTATCATAAAAAAGCTTTCACAAATCTAACCAATGAACCCAACTCTAAAAGCACTACTAATTTTCGGGCTAGTACTATTTGTACTAGTCACACTCGTGTATTTTTACACTAGTAGTGGTCAACAACCACCAAAAGTGCCTAACAACGGCACTGCATACGTAAATGGTGCACTTCCCCCGGCAACAAACGAGAGTCCTCAACTAGTTACTACTCTATGGACGGCTTCTGCCATTGCGGGCGAGCCTGTTCTTGCAGGCACAAGTATAACCTTGCAATTTGATGAAGCCGGACGTGTTACAGGCTTTGACGGGTGCAACATTTTTAGCACGGGCTACAGTGTAGATGGTACAAACTTAACCTTGGATCAAACTATGATCACAACGGAAATTACATGCGCCGAGGACATTATGGCACAGGCTAATGTATTTACTTCAACACTACTTGCAACTACAACCTTTGACTTAGGAGATGGGGTACTTGTTTTGAGCCAAAATGGCGTTGCCGGGTTAACTTTTTTTGGGCAAACCAATAGTCTTAGCAAGACAGCCTGGAATGTCACGGGATATAACAACGGTGAGCAGGCAGTTGTTTCTCCGATTATAAACACGGAGCTTACACTTACATTTGGTGATGATGGCGTAGTGTCGGGCAGTTCGGGGTGTAATACCTTTTCTGGACCGTATACCAACAGTAACCAAACTATTTCAATCGGCCCACTTGCGACAACTCTGATGGCATGTGTAGAACCGGAAGGAATTTCTGAGCAAGAGGCTGATTATGTAACCGCCTTGCAAAACTCTACAACGTGGCAGATTCAGGGAAATGTGTTACATTTGCGTACTGCAGACGACGAATTAGCCATAACCGGGGTTAACAGCTTTTCTAATTAGCTACTATCACTGGTAAATCCTAATGCATGAAAAATTTCTCAATGGCGTACACAAGTAGTAGATAGTAGAATTAATACATGGACCAGTTTTTTGAGATAAGCATCATTCTGCTAGTTGCTTTCTTGGTGTCCGCAGTAATGCGTCTACTAAAGCAACCGCTGGTTGTTGGCTACATTTTTACAGGCCTGCTTGTAGGCCCATATTTTTTAAACGTTTTACATTCTGTAGAAATTATTGAGCTTTTTTCTAAATTAGGCATCACATCACTGCTTTTTATTGTTGGGCTTGGGCTAAGTCCTAAAATTCTAAAAGAGCTTGGATTAGTGTCAACCGTAACCGGTGTTGGCCAGGTAGTTTTTACTTCTGCACTGGGTTATTTTATAGCCATATTACTTGGATTTAGTGCTATTGAATCCGGATACGTTGCGGTTGCCTTGGCATTTAGCAGTACCATAATTATTTTAAAGTTGCTGTCAGACAAGGGAGATGTCGGCAAACTGTACGGCAAAATTGCAATTGGCTTTCTGCTGGTGCAGGACTTGATTGCAACAATAATTTTGGTGTCAATACTGGGACTTTCTACTGTCCAAAATACGTCAGGTACTGAGGTACTCATTGATTTATTTGTATTACTAACAAAGGGACTTCTCTTACTTGTTGGGTTGCTTATTTTTTCAACCAAAATTTTATCCAGACTTACAAACTTTGTTGCAAAATCCCAAGAGTTTTTGTTTATTTCTTCTCTTGCGTGGGGTATGACTATTGCTGCAATCTACTACAAAGTGGGACTTTCTATCGAAATTGGCGCACTGGTTGCAGGCGTTACACTGTCAATGACTCCCTACGCTTATGAAATTTCGTCTCGCCTAAAACCGCTAAGAGACTTTTTTATAACTCTGTTTTTTATCCTGCTAGGATCGCAGATGGTTTTTACCGCCTGGGAAACTTTGATTTTGCCAACAATACTTTTTTCGTTATTTATTCTGATCGGAAACCCGTTAATAGTTTTTATTTTAATGAATTTGCTTGGTTATACAAAAAAAACCGCATTTCTGGCCGGGCTTACGGTAGCACAAATAAGTGAGTTTTCACTGATCTTGGTAAAGCTGGGGCACGATATGGGGCATGTGCATGAAAATGTATTGTCTATGGTGACTCTTGTAGGAATTGTCACAATTGCAGGCTCAACATACCTAATTATGTACTCTGACTCCTTGTATAAACACTTTCAAAAATACTTATCTTATTTTGAGTTCAGAAAATCCCATGTTGCTAGAAAGCATCATAATAAATCATATGATGCCTTGATCTTTGGCTACCGGCGTGCAGGCCCTGAATTTGCGCATGTGCTACACAATAATAAGTTAAAGTTTTTGGTCGTTGATTTTAACCCCGATACTATTCACGAGCTTGAACGACTGAGGGTTGCCTGTGAGTACGGGGACATTTCGGATGTGGAATTTTTACAAGATTTACCTTTGAGCAGTATTAAATTTGTGTTTTCGTCAGTACCGGACTTTGATGCAAACATCTTATTATGCAGAACTGTAAGACGCGCAAATGAAGCGGCGGTAATAATTATTCTTGCTGACACACCTGAACACGCCCTTGACTTGTATACTGCCGGCGCAACCAATGTTGTCCTCTCCCATTATATCGGTGCCAAGCAAGCGGCGGATATGATTCAAAGTTATGGACTTGATTTTAAAAGATATGCAAAAACAAAAGAAACACACATTAATTACTTGCAGGGTGTAAAAAACTTTTCGTTAAGACCTTAGGACTGTCAGAGTATTAATTCTACGTCCTCGGACAGGCCTTTTTTAATTATCTCCAGATCCGCGGTTGCATAGTTGTTACCGGCCAAGTTTAGTACCTTAAGGTTTTTTAGGTTTCCAAGTTCATATGGTAATCCGGTAAGCTGGTTGTTCGACAGATCTAAAACTTCTAGTTTTGCCAACTGACCGATCTCGGCCGGTACACCCGTCATTTGATTGTTGCTGGCATTTAAAACTTTTAGCTGTTGCAGATGCCTGATTTCGGCTGGCAACGCGCCGGTTAGACTGTTGTTCGAAATATCAAGCTCTTCTAGGCTTGTTTCTGCCAACACGCTTGCCGGCAGTTTGGTAAGCCCCTGATTACTTAGATCGAGGGTATTGGTAGCCGGTTTTTCTGTGTCAGATGTAGGATTCGCCGGCAAAGACTGATCCTGCGGAGTCTGATTTTTATATAACACAAATAACAAAACCGAAATACCAATAAAAAATACAAGGAGAATGTTTTTTAGCATACTTATATCTTACCACTAACTGTCTTGTGGAGCTATAATTGAGGCATGCTACTTGCAGATTTAGTGAAAGAATACCTGTTGATAGGCTACTTGAAGTTTTTGCCAAAAATAAAAGAGGCAAAATTTCTAAACTGGAGCATAGGTACTAAGGGAAGTGTAATTCTGATACCCGGGTTGCATGAATCCACCTTTTTTCTATTCTCGGTGGGTGATTTTCTAAACAAGCAGGGCTTTAGAATTTATACTATACCCGATTTTAAGTCAGCTGAGCCTGTGAGTGATATTAGCAAAAAGTTGGAGGGGTTAGTAGAAAGGTTGCCTCAATCCGACATTATTTTAATTTCACACAGTAAGGGCGGGCTTGTAGCAAAATACTTTTTAGATACGTCTGTTTTTACAGAAAAGGTAAAGCTGTCTATTTCTATCGCAACACCATACGGTGGTACTATTTTTGGTCATTTGCACTTTCATAATCTGTATGAAGTAAGACCTAAGAGTCCGCTTCTAACCTTTCTTGGGTCCAATAAAGTAAGCTGTGCCAAAATTGTAAATTTTTACCCTAAGTTTGATAATCACGTGCTGCCAAATTCCGGCTTGTTGCTGGCCGGCGCCCAGAATATACAAATAAATGTAAGTGGCCATACTAGAATTTTAAACAGTAACCAGCTTTTGAAGTGGTTAGCAGACATTTTGCTATAATTTCTACTAGGAGTTACTTTTGTACCGTGTTAAAATACCTTAATGGAGCCACTTAGCATTCCCATTATTTTTGGCGCATCCAGACCTGACAGTAGATCAAGACCGGTAGCAGAGCTCGTACTCAAAATCTCCAAAGAATTTGCGGAAATTACAACGCAGCTTGTTAGTGTGAGTGATTTTGATGTACCTTACGATGAAGAAAAAAGTATCCCCGAATTTTATGAGCTTGTTTCCAACGCGCATGCCTTGTTTCTTGTGTTTCCGGAATACAATCATTTTATACCCGGCAAGCTGAAATCACTTATGGACACCGAGTACGCTATATATAAACATTTACCAATTGCAACTGCAAGTGTGTCATCAGGACCAATTGGCGGGGCAAGAGCAGTTGAAAACTCGCTGCCTTTTTTTGTGGCACTTAAGCTTATTACAACCGGTATAAATGTGCGCTTTCCAAATATTAAGACTTTAGTTGATGAAAATGGCCAACTTAGCGATCCCGCGTATATAGACTCGGTAAGGTCGGCCTTCAAGGAGCTGATTTATTTGGCAAAAGTTATTAAACTAGGCAAAAGCGCTGTACATGCTTAAAGTTATAGTTGTTGGAGCTGTACTTGGTGTAAGTTATTTTTGGCTGTACTCTTCCCAAAGGCCTGTTGTACAGATCGAACCGCTTAGTACGCAATCCACCACAGTACCTACACAAACTGTACCTCAAGCAATATCTGAGTCAAAGCTTAGTACACCGCCGCCGCAAAAAACCCTAAGCTCCGACTATCATGTGTTCCAAACATTTAACAATTGTGGGCCCGCGGCGCTGTCGATGGCGCTGTCTTATTTTGGTATCTCCATAACCCAGCAGGAACTAGGGCAAGAACTAAGACCGTATCAACACCCAAAGGGAGATAATGACGATAAATCAGTAACACTTGCTGAGCTTGCGCAAAAAGCAAAGGAACTTGGATTTACCCCATATTTTAGACCCAATGGAAGCATAGACATCATAAAGTACGCAATAGCTTATGACCTGCCGGTAATTGTTAAAACTTGGCAAAGCGAAGACATCGACACCGGGCATTACCGAGTAGTAAAGGGCTATAACGACACAACACAAGAACTTTTGCAGGATGACTCGCTCCAAGGCAAAAACCTTACCTACAGTTATGATGACTTTGCCAAAATTTGGAAAAAATATAATTACGAGTATTTGCTACTTGTGCCTGCAGACAAAGTAGAGGTTGTTGAAGAGTTTTTGGGTGAACATGCAGATGAAAGCAGGGCGTGGGAGTTGGCAGTGCAACAGGCAAAACACTCACTGATTGAAAACCCGTCTGACCTTGATGCGCATTTCAATTTGGTAGTTGCTTTGCATAATACCGGGCAGTACGCACAAGCTGTAACCGAATTTGAAAAAATTTCGCCGCAGGTAAACTTAAAAAGACTCTGGTACCAACTTGAGCCCGTAAGTGCGTATTACGAAATTGGAAACTACGATAAAGTTTTGGCAATTACAGCAGATATATTGGCTAATGGCAATCGCGCGTATTCCGAAGCATACTTGTTAAGAGGCAAGAGCTATTTAGCACTTGATCAACCACAGCTTGCACAAGCAGAATTTGCTAAAGCACTCTTTTATAATGCAAATCTGCAATTAGATTGATGTTTATCTATATGTATGGT
>CAYXGU010000030.1:0-8987 GCA_964464645.1 uncultured Candidatus Saccharibacteria bacterium | reverse complement strand
CAAAACTGAATCAATATTTCCGGTCATACCCACATCACTTACATATGCCATACCCTTTGGAAATATCCGCGTGTCACACGTTGGAACGTGTGTGTGAGTACCCACAAGCGCGTCGACTCGACCGTCTAAATAAAACGCAAGCGCATGTTTTTCACTGGTGGCTTCAGCATGAAAATCTACAAAAGTAGCTGTTACGTTCTCATTGCGTGTCATATCCAAAATCTCATCTGCTTTTTTAAAAGGATCATCTAAACTTTTGTTAATAAATGTGCGGCCGTGTAAATTAATAATTAAAATTTTGCCGGCCTTGCCGGTATCTACAACTTCGTATCCTTTGCCTTCAACATTTCCGGGAAAATTTGCGGGCCTAATTAGTGGCAATGAATCAATGTCATCTTTTAGTTCCTCGTTCCAAAAAATGTGATCGCCGCTGGTAAAAAAATCCACACCTGAACTCTGCATTTCTTCAAGTGTTTTTCTGGTAGCACCTCTACCGTGTGCTAAATTTTCTGCGTTTGCAATTACAATATCAGGCTTATACTCTGCCCGTATTTTTGGAAGGCACTCGGTGACTATTTCTCGTCCGGGTTTTGCGACAATGTCACCAATAAATAAAATTTTCACTTAGTACTGTACCTTTCTAATTTGAAAGTTATCAACTTCATAACCATAGAATTGAACAGGTTCTGTCTGTGACTTGGCAAACACCAAAATCACTATCGCAAGCAAGGCAAGACACACTAGCACTAAACAGCCCTTAACTAAAGATCCGACTACATGCGTTATAACATAAATCAGTATCAAGACCAACAGCAAAATAAATAAGTAAAACATGCTCTTTTTTTATTTACTTTGCAGTTTCAGTAACCCGCATCTCTCTAATTGCAGTCACCTTAACAACACCCGGGTATGTTTGCTCCAGTTCTATCTTTTTTGCAATCTCCCGAGCCAAAAGCGCAGTTGAATCATCATCGACTCTCTGCGGAGAAACAAAAACTCTAACCTCACGCCCTGCTGAGATCGCGTACGCTTTATCTACACCGTCAAATGACAGCGCCGCTTCTTCAAGATCCTTCATTCGCTTCATGTATGTTTCATAGTCTTCCGATCTAGCACCCGGTCTTGCACCACTTATGTGATCTGCAAGCGCAACAATTGCCGACTCAATTGAACTAAACGGTCTGTCTTCGTGGTGCTCAGCAACACAGTTAACGACTTTTTCGTCAACCTTGTATTTTTTGAGCAAATCAACCCCAAGCTGAACGTGTGTTCCCTCGGTATCATCCACCACTTTACCAATGTCGTGAAATAAACACCCGTGTTTTACGATGTCGACATCAGCGTTTAGTTCGCGGGCTATGGCCATACCGATTCTGGTTTCTTCAAGTGTATGCTCAATCATGTTCTGCCCATATGAAAATCTGTATTTAAACCGCCCAAGCATTTCTACAAGTTCTTTTGGCACATTGTAAGCCCCAATTCGATGACATAAGTTATCCCCTTCTTTGTACATAAGTTTTTGAGTATCATCCTGTGTTTGCTGTATTAATTCTTCAATTCGGCTTGGCTGAATTCTGCCATCGGTAATTAGGCGTTCAAGCGCAACTTTTGCAATTTCACGCCTGACCGGATCAAACGAAGACACAATAGCCTCACCCGGAGAGGAGTCCAAATCAAGTTCCACCCCCGTGAGTTCCTCGAATTTTCTAATGTTTCTGCCTTCCTTGCCAATAATTATCCCTTTTATATCGTCGTCGGGTAATTTAACTTTTGAGGTCGTATACTGCACAACATAGTCTGTGGCACCAAATCGCATCGCATCAATTAGGATTTCCTGCGAAAGCTGATCGGCATTTTTCTTAATATCCTCTTCTATCTGTCTGATTCTAGTTGCTTTTTCTTCTGCAAGTTCTTTATCGTAGAGCCTAAGCAGTTCTTTTCGTGCCTCGTCGCGAGTTAAACTTGCTGTACCTTCGAGTTTTGACTGATTCTGCCTAATTAGCTCGTCTGCTTTGTCAAGCTTGTCACTTAATAATTGTTGCTTTGTTTTTAATTCGGCTTCTCTTTCTTGGATCTCTGCGTTTTTTACACTAAGTTCAGTTGCTTTAACTGCAATTTTTCGTTCTTTTTCGTCTAGATTTTTGGCAAATTCCTTTGACTCAAGCTCAGCCGCCTGCCTAATTTTTAGCGCCTCGTCCTTGGCTTCGAGAATGATTTCTTTTGCCTTGGCGCGTGCTTCAACTACTATTGACTGGTTAGACACGTCGGGTGATGCCTGAACCGTGCCGCCTTCGGTTTTTGCTTTTTCTGTCACCTCAGGCCGTGCATCCTTCTGCGAACCTGACGTTACACCTTTTTTACTTGCAAAATAATACGCGCCCACGCCTAAAAGTGGTGAAACCACAAGCGCAAGCAGTATGTATAAATTATCCATGTGCCTCCTAAATCCTAAAATTAATTTATTTGTTTACGCACTATGTCAAAGACAATGGAGATGTAAAATGTGGACATATTAAGTTTTCCAATGTTTTTGTTGAAATCATAGTGTTTATGACTATGCCGATTTTAGGGCAGTTTGATTTTAGTGTCAACTTGCTCGTATACCACACTGGCAGTAAACCCTCGTGTGATTAAGTAGGTTATGACTTTTTGTTTTTGCAGCTGCGGACTTAACTCTTGATTTACTTTTTGATAGGTTTTTAGCTGAGTATCAATGGCGTTTGCAACTATTCTTGCCTCTTGCTCCGGTGTGTACACCTGTGTTACCTCATCAATCAGCTCGCGTGAAATCCCCTTTTGGTGCAAAAATGCCGACAACTCTCTTTTGCTTTTTGGTTTTTTTGCCATAAGTTGTTGCTCAACATAGACGCTAGCATACTCGTAATCGTCGACTAAGTGGTCGGTTTCAAGTCGCTCAAATACAGCGGTTTTAATAGTTTCGAGTTCTGCGGGTGTAAATTCTTGGGTATAATGGCTAAGGTATGAATCAATTTTTTTGGAAAGCTCAAGTTTGGTCTTGCGTTGCCTGGAAACAAACTTAAGTACTGCCCCCAAACATTTCTGATAAAGCTGTTCTTGCGTTAGTGACATATCCTACAAGGATACATCTTCATCGGAGCTAATTGCCATAGGCACATCTCCTTTTAGTAAAGCTTCTCGTATCTTTGCTTCGATTTTTTGGGCGGTTTTGGTGTCTTCACGCAGTGTATCTTTTGCAGATTCTCTGCCCTGACCTAGCTTTTCGCCCCCAAACTCATACCAACTACCACTTTTTTGGATAATGTCCATCTCAACACCAACATCGATTAAATTCCCTTCTTTGCTAATCCCCTCATTAAACATGATGTCAAACTCGGCGACCCTAAACGGCGGGGCAACCTTGTTTTTCACAACTTTAACCCGCACTTTTATACCTGTGATCTTCTCCCCTTCTTTTAAGGACTGGATGCGTCTAATATCAAGCCTGACCGATGCATAAAACTTTAGTGCACGACCGCCCGGGGTAACTTCGGGGTTACCGAACATGACCCCAACTTTCATCCTAAGCTGATTTGTAAAGATAACTGTGCATCTTGACCGGTTTACCGCACCGGTAATTTTGCGCAGTGCCTGACTCATGAGCCTAGCTTGAAGCGCAATGTGACTATCGCCAATATCTCCTTCTAACTCGGCGCGGGGAATAAGTGCCGCCACCGAATCAATGACCACAATATCAACTGCATTTGATCTAATTAACGTTTCGGCTATTTCCAAAGCTTGCTCGCCGGTATCCGGCTGTGAAATTAGTAGGTTTTCAACATCAACACCGGTTTTTTCCGCATATTTTGGATCGAATGCGTGTTCGGCATCAATAAGTGCGGCAACACCACCGGCCCTTTGTGCTTCGGCAATAATATGTTGGGCCAAAGTCGTTTTTCCTGATGATTCCGGTCCAAAAATCTCGGTGATTCTACCTTTAGGAATACCGCCAACGCCAAGCGCAATGTCAAGCGCGATTGCACCTGTTGGAATTACATCAATTGTTGGGTTTTTCGGTCTTTCACCAAGCTTCATAATTGAGCCCTTTCCGTATGACTTTTCAATCTGTGCAAGCGCAGAATCTAGCGCAAGCTGTTTGTTTTTATCCTCTTTATTTTCAACTTTGGTGGAATTTTTTGTAGCCATAAATATGTATGTTTATTGTAGCAAGAAATTTTGTAGGTTCAAGAGCAAAAAATCTAGCTAGAGTAGTTTTTGCGCCGAATCAAGCCTAGAAAGGGTCTCCGCAGTACCTAATACTACCAACACATCAAAAATGTGCGGACTGGCCTCACGCCCTGTTAAGGCAACACGCAAGGTCATGTATGCCTCTTTTGGCGTATATCCTTTTTCTGCAAGTAGGCTGGTAGAAACTTTCTCAAGGGTAGCAAAATCCCATGCATCCTCAGCAACAGCCCTAAAAACAGTTTGAAAATCCTGTAAAATCAATCCGGCCCTATCCCCCGCAAATTTAGTTACTAAAGCTCTATCCAAAGTGGGAACAGTAAAAAAATACGATACAGAGTCACTAAACTCAGCCAGCGTTTTCATCTTCTCCTGCACTAATCCAAGCACCAATAGCAGTTTTGCTGTCGGCACACTACTTACTCCCAAGTCCACCTCGTATTCCTGCGCCCATGCTTGAAGTCTTGCCCACAACTCTTCAACCGACAACTGTCTAATGTACTGCCCATTCATCCAAACCAGCTTATCTCTATCAAATGCAACTAAATCAGTTTTGTGCACCTTTTCTAGACTAAAAACTGTCGCAAAGTCTGCAAGAGAGAAAAATTCCTGCTCAGTACCCGGATTCCACCCCAAAAGCATTAAGAAATTAAGCACTGCCTCGGGCAGGTAGCCGTTCTTCAAAAATTCCTGTGCATGCACGTCACCAACCCGCTTAGACATTTTTTTGGTCGATCCAATATCCTTAAGATTTGGCAAATGCCCAAACTTAGGAATATCCCACCCAAAACAGTTGTAAAGTAAAATTTGCTTTGGAGTAGAGGGGAGCCACTCAGTTCCACGCAAAACATGGGTTATGTTCATTAAATGATCGTCTACCACTACTGCCAAGTGATATGTTGGGTACCCGTCAGACTTAAGCAGCACCTGATCATCGAGCTCATTTGAGTTAACTGTAACTTCTCCCGTGATCAGATCATCCCAAAAAATGGGCGTGTTTTCGGGTACTTTTAACCTAACAACACATTCTTCACCCGCGACCGCACGTCTTTTGGCTTCTGCCGGTGGAATTCCCACACAAGATTTATTATATTTTGTAACCGGCAACCCTCGTGCTTGCTGCTCAGCCCGCATTTGAGAAAGTTCGTCTGGGGTGCAAAAACAGTAATATGCGTACCCTTTTTCAACTAACTGCTCTGCATGCTCTTGATATATTGCCAAACGTTCTGACTGAAAAATTGGGCCCTCGTCCCAATCCAATCCGTAAGCCCTCATAACATGCAGTAGTCTATCGGTAGCACCAGCAACTTCTCTTTTTTTATCTGTATCTTCTATACGCAGTACAAATTGCCCCCCGGTGCTTTTTGCAAGCGCCCAGTTATATAATATGGTTCTTAAACTCCCAATGTGTAGCTCGCCTGTGGGACTTGGCGCCATTCTTGTTCTAACCGACATGCCACGATTCTAGCACAAAAATCTGTTAGAATTAGTGCGAATGACACTTGTTGAGCTTGCAAATACTGCCAAAATCCTAATCAGACTAGCAATTCTGTTAGTAATTGTTTATATCCTGTATCTAATAATTACACCTGCCGCAATTCGTGGCTTTAGGTCAATTTTTCCCGACAAAAACGAGCCCACACCTGTTTACGGCCAATTACCGCCGCTTGAATTTGTTGAAAAACCGGTATCTAACTCAAACCCCGAGTACGAACTAAACACAGTTAACGGGCGTCTACCCGGCGGGTTCCCTGAAAAAATGGTTGTTGTTAGAACTACCGCGCCACCTTTTTCGTATGAGGCCGGAAAAAATGCTCAAGCGCACGCACAAACTCTTGGGTACACTGAAGATGAGCTTTTGACCGACCTTAAAGGTACAGTGTATAGATGGCGCGATAAACAAACAGGCGGACTGCTTGATATAGATACTACTACTTTAACCCTCTTTGTTGACACCCCACTTGCAGGTAAATCTTCACTTTTTAGGGTTGGGGGCCTATCAGAAAGCAGTGCAAAAGCGCGGGCAATCCAAATGTTTACAAGTATTGACCGGCTTACAGACACTTTTTACAAAACCGGCACTCAAACAGTGACATTTGGAAAAATTACCGGTACATTAATTGAGCTTGTTCCCACATCACAGCAGGCACAACTTGCGCAAGTTGACTTTTTTAGGGAAATTTATGACTACCCTGTCTTAGGTCCTGATCCTAAAATCGGGCTCGTCAATACACTAGTAAAATCCGAGGATAGTTCTATGCCCGCACTAAACTTTCCACGTATAAACTACACTCAATGGGAAGCAGTAGATGATAAAAAAGGTACTTACCCAATTATTACTGTGAGCGAAGCTTGGAATGCTGTATCAAACGAAAATAAAGGTGTAGTTGTAAGTGTAATTCCAATCGGAAGTTCGATTTTTTCACCAATTAAGGAACAGCGGGTTGATAAAATTTTGATAAAAGACATTTATCTTGCGTACTACGACACACCCACCAGACAAAGCTACTTGCAACCAATTTATGTCTTTGAAGGTGAATATACGGTTTCCAATAGACCGGGCGGCACAATTACCATTTACTTTCCGGCTATTCAGGGTCAGTACATAAAAGGTAGCCCCGTGGCAGAACCAAAATCATAGCTGGCAAGCGCCCACTCCAGAATTTTCTTTGTATCACCAAACCGATCCGTACTACCCATTACTACTATCACTAAATCAGTATCGTCAACTTTATATTCATACGCAAGAACTTCTCCTGCTTCATATGTCCGGCCGGTTTTTATGCCAACCGTACCGGGTACATCCCACAGCAAATCGTTTGTGTTAAAGATTTTTCGATCAATAAAACCCGAAGTCAAGGTGTACTCAGTTGTTTTGACAATATCTTTAATTAATCTGTTATCAAGTGCTACTTTTGCGAGGATTAAAATATCATTTGCCGAAGATACATGCTCGTCGCCCGCATCAAAT
This sequence comes from uncultured Candidatus Saccharibacteria bacterium, assembly GCA_964464645.1. Lineage (GTDB taxonomy): Bacteria > Patescibacteriota > WWE3 > UBA101185 > UBA10185 > CAYXGU01. The sequence goes on along the minus strand of CAYXGU010000030.1, from coordinate 1,813 downwards.
CCAACCGGGTTTGAAAAATTTGTGGCAATCATTCCAATAGCATGGGCCTTGTCATTCATCAAAAACACAAACTCTTCGTACGGCACCTTACCATGTGCAAGCGTGCACGCAGAATCACCGGCAGACGAGATTAGCAAACTAAAAATTAGATCTTTGACTGTAACTTCTTCGCCCGGCAGAAACCCGATTTGTTGAGTCTCGGGTAAGCCTGAACAAATTTCGGGCACAAGTAGTTTTTCATTAAGTTTGTAAATATCAAGAGCGACAAGCGCAGTCATTAATTTTGTTACAGATGCCGGCGGTAGTGCCGAATTGGCGTTATTCTCGTATAACACTTCGTGGTTAAGTATATCGGCTACAACAACTGAACGAGCAGTCACGGTAGGTAACTCCAACTCCTCAACTAACAGAGGATATACTCGTACCGGCTTAAAGGTAAGATGTGGTTCAGGTATAAATACTTGCGCTAGTATGGTGTTTATGGAACGAGTCTGTAACTCAAATCGTACAAACGCAACAAAGGCAAGTGTCACAATAATTACAAGTGCAGTCTTGGTAAAGTAATATAAAGTCTTTTGTGGCAAATCATACAAAAAATCAATAAAAAGGAGTGTTTCGAGCAAAAATCTTATACCAAGAACCTGAAGTTTCATGTAATAGATGATAGCACGGGATTTTCGACTTTTATGAGATCAGTGGCCTTCAGCACAATTGACGCTGTATGTGCGCCGGCGTTAAATGCAACCTCATCTTTTTCCAAAAATGAACTGTCGTAGTAAGACTTTAGCCCCAGTGCTTTTCCAAGCGGCGGAATCGATCCAACTTCAAGTCCCGTAAGATGTAATACTTCTTCGTGAGTCGCCATGCGTAAGTCCTTAATGCCCCCGGCGACTTTTACTTTCTTAAAATCGGCTTTCTTGTCACCCGGCACCACAACTAAAATCGGGGTTTTGTCTGCATACATCACTAAGGCCTTAGCACCTTGCGAAATATCAGTGTTACGTACCGCCGCCGCATCTTGGCTTGTATACACCGGCGCATGCTCATACAACCGGTACTCAATGCCAGCATCGGTCAGGAGCTTTTTTATAGTCAAAAGTACTTCGCTGTGGGCAATCATTTACAACATTACGGGCGCAGTCTTTTTACATCCCGTGGTAAAAACGTTACTTCCTTAACACTAGGCAAATCCAGCAACTGCATGATAATTCTTCCAGGCCCAATCCCAACTCCGCCGTGCGGTGGACAGCCGTATCTAAAAAAGTTTACATAGTCTTCCAGTGGACCAAGATCCATACCCTTTTCATGCGCCTGCTTTTCTAGAATATCAACCCGATGTTCTCGTTGCGCGCCAGTTGTGATTTCCACACCTTTATATATTAAGTCAAAACTTTTTGTATAATCCGGCTTGTCGTCATGACGCATGTGATAAAAAGGTCTAATACTTTTATGATAATCGGTCAAAAAAACGAAGTCGTGGTTATATTCCTCCTTTATCAGGCGTGAAATTCCACGCTCTTCTTCGGGGCTAATATCATATTCCTTCTCACTCTCAACACCAGCTTTTTTCAGCCTTTCTTTGGCTTCTGCCATAGAAATGCGGGGAAACGGCACTGTTGGCACTTCAATGTCTAATCCAAGACTTTCTTTTAAGTACGCGAAAGCTGTTGCCAAAAGTCTTTCTTCTTCATCCATGACTGTGTGATGACTTTCAACATATGAGATCTCAAAATCCCAGCCGGTAAATTCTGTCATATGTCTTGGTGTAAATGACTTTTCGGCTCTAAACACCGGTCCGATCATAAAAACCTTC
>CAYXGU010000029.1:8821-9383 GCA_964464645.1 uncultured Candidatus Saccharibacteria bacterium | reverse complement strand
AATGACCATGAAAACTACAATCATGGCGGCCGCCCAAAGGATAAACCAAGTAATACATCCCCAAGTGTTACGCTGTCTCATTTAAACATTCTCCTACATTGCCAATAATCCTGGCATTTTACCCTTTTTACCGCAGAAAATAAAGCCAAACGTTGGTATAGTGGACTTAACTCATTTCACGGAGGCTGTAATGGCAATCTTTGCAAAGTTTGTAGTTTCCGCAGTGCTGCTGATTGCGGCGCTGAGGTTATTTTACGAAGGCATGACCGGGCGACCCGAGCCAAATATGACTGTTAGGGTTGTCTGGATTATTCTTGGAATTGTCGCACTCGTGACCATTCCATTGATACTGTTTGGTTTTTGATATCCTTTTTGATGCCGTCTTCACGCAAATCTGCAGAAGGCGGCTTTTTCTTTATTTTACAACGCTTCCGGGTGGAATCTCGTGTGCGGGATGCAAAAAAACCGGTCCATTGTGGTCTGCCGCCACAAGCATACCCTCGCTTTTGTGTCCGCGAAAAGTTCTTGGCTCCAAATTTACTAATACCGGCACTTCTTTGCC
>CAYXGU010000029.1:0-8811 GCA_964464645.1 uncultured Candidatus Saccharibacteria bacterium | reverse complement strand
CGACCAGTTCTGCAAGTTGGGTCTCCGTAAAAAAGAGTGCAATGCCCGCAATTATTTGGCGCTGTTCTGTGCCAAAATCAAACACAAACTTAACGAGTTTATCGGCATCGGGAAGTTTTTCAACCGACACAACCTTGCCAATTCTAATGTCAAGTTTACTAAAGTCCTCAAGTGTAACGGTACTCATGGGGAATCACCGTAAATTTCGATTTTTGTGTCTTCGTCAGCCCAGTAAAAAAGTTTTTTGGCATCTTCAGTGCGCATGTTTATACAGCCATGACTACGTGGTGTGCCAAAATCGTTGTGCCAATACGTGCCATGAATGCCGTAGCCCAGGTGCTGTGGTACTTCATCATTTGAAAAGTACATGGTGTAGGGGACATTTGGTAAATAGTAATATGTGCCGAGTGCTTTGTTCCCCCCGGTCATTAACGTGCTTTCAAGTTTTGTCCAAATCCTAAACTCGCCGGTTGGTGTCCAGTCCCATAAACCTGTAGATACAAGATACTCGCCGGTTTTGGTGTCACCTTCAAAGGTGTACAATCTTTGAGTTGTTAAATCAACTTCAATTCGTTTCTTTGAGTCGCTTTTCCCCAGAACATTTTGTGCCAGTAAAGCTACTTTTTCCGGATCGCGGGTATGAAAGTCGGTTGAAAAAACCTCTTTGCCATGCCACACACCGGTCTGATTAACATAATCATAGTTTCCGCTTAGGTCATCTACTGGTAGTGGTGTTTGCGCAGAAAATTTGTACGGTAAAACATTAGTGTAAATTTGGCCCACGAGTATAAAAAGTCCAACTACAAGCAAAATTGGAAGTGTTTTGGTTGTACTTTTCACAAACTAATAATATCAAAGATTTACTAATTAATACCAAGCAATTCTTTTAGTTTTTCCTTATGTGCTTTTCTTCCCGACAGCCGTTCATAAGAGTTGTACCGCTCGGCGCTATTTAAGTAAAAGTCTTGATGATAATCCTCTGCCGGATAAAAGTTTTCGGCTGGCAGAATTTTTGTAACAATAGGGTTGGTGTAAATCTTTTTCTGTTCTAATGCGTCAAGTGATTTTTGAGCTACTTCACGTTGTTTCTCGTTACGGTAGAAGATTGCGGTTGTATATTGTAAACCTCGATCAGAGAACTGCCCGCCAGAATCTGTCGGATCAATTTGTGCCCAGTAAATGTCAAGTAACCTTTCGTATGTTACCTTTGCCGGATCAAAGTATATTTGTACAGCTTCTCTGTGCCCGGTTATGCCACTTATAACCTGGTCATAGGTAGGATTTGGTGTATGACCGCCGGAATAACCAGTAAGTACAGCAATCACTCCCGGTTCTTGCTCAAACGGACCTTCCATACACCAGAAACATCCGCCGGCAAAGGTTGCCTTTTCAAGAGTTTTATTTTGCTCAAGTTCCGCGAACTTATGAGTAACTAAGGCAAACGCATTACTTGAATCTTTCATATTGTTAGTGGCTAAATAAAACACAGACCCACACACTAGTATAGCCAAAAATAGCACAAAAATGTATCTGGTTAGCGGTCGTAAGTGTATGCATTTTATTATACACACCGTAGTATTGTAGCCGCTGACCCATAGGGTGTATTATGGTCGTATGTTTCAAAACAAACCAATCTTAACTATAATCCTGATTCTGTTTGTAGTTTTAGGCGTATATATTTTGTATACAAACGACAATGAAAATCCCAGCAATATGATTGTTGCTCCCACCGAAGATACCCAAGGTGCAGTAGCACTGCAAAATAAACTTTGGCAGTGGCAACGAACCGAATATAGAGGAGAGATTACACCGGTGCCTGTACCACAAAGTTATACTCTCACATTTAACAGCAACAACACATTCGAAGCACAACTAGATTGCAACAGCGGCAGTGGGCAGTATGAGGCCAACGACACCGGCTCGCTAAAATTTGATCTTCAGATTACAACGCTAGCATTTTGTGGGGAGCTTTCACGACACGACGATATGGTAAACATGCTTGCTGCGGTGCAAAATTATCGCCTAGAAGATAACGGCAACACACTTGTGCTGATTTGGCCGGCAGACGGTCCTGTTGAGTATTTTACTAATGCCGAAACAGATAGTGATACACAAAACAGTCCCGAAAACGCAACCTATCTAATTGAAGGCCAACCCGTAACTTTAGTTAATGGTAAAGCCGAAGTTGCAATTCCTGGATCATCGGCAATGGTAACCACGGAACTGTGGGGTGTGCCTGCAGTAGGTGATCTTACCGAGGATGCTTATGAAGACACAGCGGTGATTTTAGTCCAAAATCCCGGTGGAAGCGGTACATTTTACTATGTTGCAGCTAACCTAAGCGATGGTAACGACCAGACCGGAACCAACGCTATTTTACTTGGCGATAGTATTGCGATCCAAAACCAGTCAATTACTGATCAGCAAATTTTGGTAAATTACGCTGAGCGTGCCGAAGGCGAGCCTATGACCGCAAGTCCATCAATTGGGGTTTCGCGTTATTTTGAAGTTCAAGGCACTACGTTGATCGAAGTACAAAAATAGTGTTATCATTTTTGTATGGAAGAAAATGTTGAAGAAAATACCTCTGCACCCGCGCCAGTGGAAAATGGTCAAGCAGAAGCTATTAGTACATTAAGCACCCAGACTACGGCTGACAAAAAACCACGAAAAAAGCTGACGCGAGTAGTTGGCGGATTAGTTATCTTACTTGTGGCAATATTAATTATTGGGTGGTTAGTAGGCCCATTTTTAAAGTCGCGATTAGCACCAAGCCAGCCGGAGCTTCAGCCGCCTGAAGGAACAGTTGAATTACAAGAAAATGAACGACTAAACGCCGCAGGCGAGGTTGTAGTTAATTTACCCGATGCAGAACTTGAGGCAGCCAAGCAAGCAAGCCTTGCGTTAGCCGAAGAAGCCTGCACTGCGTGCGAAGGTCAGCTTGGTAGGCCCATGATGTTTCAAGTCGCGTGTTTTAAGGGGTACATAGATCCGCACTATGAGGGCGGACGCAGTGTTTTTGGTGATGAAGAACTTGAGCAGTTATACCGAACCACGTGTGACTTGTAATTTTTCCAAATATGCCAAAAGTTGATGTTGCGTGGATAAACTCTGCGAATTATCATGCCGAGCTCGAAAAGTTAATTAATAAACACTACGGATTGAGTATTAACCTAAGCACTACACTTTCGTGGGGTTATTCGACAAATTCGTTTTACCTAGAATCAGGCACAAAAAAGTTTGTAGCGCGTGTTTCAGACGCATCTGCCGAAAAACAAAAATCACTCGAACGGGATGTTTACGTGTGTACCAGCCTTGCACAGGTTTTACCGGTTACAAACTACATTAAAAACACGGCGGGGGAATACATAACACCACTTGATTTTGTTGTTCTTGGGCACGATAACTCAGTTGTGTATGCACAAAAAGTGCTGATAAGGCTTTCACAGCACATTGAAGGTGTACCACCGTTTACAATGACATTTGCCATTTTTGATCAGATGCTGGCATTACTAAAAATCCTGCATGCGCAGGACCCGACCAAGTTTAACTTGCCACATTTAACTCCAAACGCGAGTACCGCAAACACTGTACTGCTACACGGCGATGTTACGCCGTCAAATGTGTTAGTGTCGTACGACAAAGTAGTAGCCATTTTGGATTTTGAACGGGCGGTTCTTGGGTTGCCTGAATGGGATTTGGCAAGTTGCATTGTGTTTGCATGGTATAGAATGCCAAACACACCGTTTAAGAACATTTTTAACCAAGCTTTACAAACTTATGGGCACAAAGACCTTAGTGCAGATAATTTACTTGAGTTTTGCTTAACACACGCTAAAAACCATTTCAACAATATTTACGCTCACAGGGAACATTACGAAAAAAAGGCTGACTGGTTTGTGGAGTATGCTTTTGCCAAGCAAAAGCTTGCCGAACTTCAGACCGTTCTTAAGGGTTGATCTTGTTCGAATTTTAGCCCAAGCTTTACGGCAGCTTCGGCTTTTGCAATTTGTCTCCCAAAGTCCATAGCGGCTCCAAGTTCAGATAACAGCATGTCGCGCTGAACTTTTGCGCACATATCGCGTGCGGCTTTTGGCTGAAGCCCATCTTGTACGTGCTGCGCAAGTTGCACCGAGCCGTCAGGTGTAAAAAACTTTGCTACTATGTTTGTACCGTCAAGTTCAATCACGTAATAACCTCTTGGTTCCCACGCGCAGGTTCGGTCAAGTGAGTCCTCGGTTGCCACAATTTTTACTGCGTCCTCCCAGTCAATTTCATACAGCTCTGCAATATGCGAGATTGTGGTTAGGGGTCCAAGCGTTTTTCCTATTTTTTGTGCAATTCCTTGCTGAAATTGTCTAAGGGCAAAAGCGTTTAGCGGCCACGCCCCGTACATATCGTTATTGCGAAAAACCGCCGTCATTCTAAATTCGTCATCTAAACATTGCCCGAGTAGCATAACCAGGCAGGGAACTGTTTTGCCTTGTTTTTCCTGTTTCTTTTTAGGTTTTTGCCCAAAGGGAAAATTGTCTACGTGTGGTTTCCATAACACCGCCAGCGCGCCGCGGTCATGCGGCCATTGTGTTAGCTTTTTAACCATATGTGCCTCTTGGTCAATACCGTCCCAGTCAAAAATGCGTTCGCCGTATGTGTAGTCCTCGCTACCGGGATCTTTGTCGAAAAAACCTTTGATATACATGTCTAGGCCGGTGCGGTCAAATTTTAGGTATTTGTCAATTTTCGGTTTCTTTGGATCCTCTTTATCTATAATCACGCACAAGTTGTGTACAACTTTTACATTTCCATACAGCCCCGGGGAGTTTGCGCCAAACCTGTTTAGGGTTTTTAATACGTCAAGCCACGCATCCCCAACATACTCCCGCTTAATCTTAAAGACAGACATATCAGTTGGGTATCTGGTTACTTGCGGTTGTGGTGCTTCTGCAAAAATCTGCGGTTTTGCAAAAAGCGGTTTCTCTTTAAGGGAAGACACTTTTTTTGCCACCTGATCAAGCGGTTGCATGCGCATGTCAAACAGCTCTACATTTGCGCGAACAAGTTCCAAAGCGTCTGCCGGTAGTTCTTTGTCAAGTAACGCTTCGTCATCGCCTACTATTTTCCAGCCTGCAAGTTCGCCTTCAGGTGGTTGATCGGCAACCACACCATCTGCAAAAAACTTTAGCAGTGCATCGCCGCTTCCTTGCCTGTCTACCCCACACAGCACAATGTATCTGATCTTGGGATTTGCCAGTACGTTTCTAAGCAGTGGCGTGATACCTCTTTTGGTATAAAGCTGGCCACAAACACTAAATGAGCCCGGCTTTAACTGCGCAACAACACTTTCTTTGGGCATCCATAACGTTGCTACGCCAACACACGAGTCTAGGTTATCTACAACTAGTCTATCTTTAAAGTACAGAGGCCAGTCGATCATTTTTGCCATACTTGCTCCTCGGGCAGGTGCTCAACTAGTATGCCAACCGACGCAAAAAAAGGCAAAGCGGTGTTGCCGGTGGTAAATAAGTCGCTCATGTAGTACACCTTTTTTATACCCGCAATGTAAATGCTTTTTGCACATGTTTCACACGGAAAGCGTGTAACATACAAAGTAGCACCAGCAACCCTGACACCCTTTTTTGCTGCCAGTGCAAGTGCTCCTGCTTCTGAGTGCAGCGTACGGTCGCGCTCATGTTTGCTTTCGTCATGGTCAAGCAGTAAGTTGTATGCTTGTGCAAGCACTTTAGAGTTTTTTACAATCAGACAGGCTGTTTTAATTGTTGCACTAGAGCCGTCGCACAGCAGACAGGCCCGACGCATAAATGCTAGGTCTTTTTTTTGCATAGCCTTCGATACCTTTCGGCAACCTCAACGGGCGAATACTGAATTTTTTGAAATTTGTAAATAAAGCCCTTGTTTTTGTCATAGGTCATAAACTCTTTAGTAATAGGTAGTAGATGAAAGTGTAGATGCCCAACACTTTTGCCGCTGTTTTCGCCGCCGCGGTACAAAAGTTGCACGCCACCAATGCCAAATTCCTCTTTAATAAGCTTTGTGCCTAGTTCGGTTAACGCTTTAGTGTCCTTCCATTCGGTTTGGGTAAGTTGCGCTAAGTCCTCGACATGGCGCTTTGGCAAGATTAGCAATTGGCCGTCAATGTACGGATACAGGCTCATAGTTAGCACGCTTGATTTTGTTTCTAACACCACATATTTTGCCCGTAAATCACAAAATACGCACTTGGTAACACTGTTGGCAATGTCGTCGTACCATTTTGACACGCGGGCGTTTTTTAGCACATCATCTGAATGCGCGTCTTCATTTACCATTTTGCATGCACTCCATAAAAATCTCGTTAACCTTGTTTGTCGCCACGCGGTCAATTAGACCCGATGCCGACACAGACGGGCTTTGCCGTGGCGCAGTTTCTACCCGCCCGCCATAACTCTTGATAATTTTGTATTCGGGACTGCTTTTGTAGCCTTTGTTCCACGCCTCCGCAACAGTAAAAAATACATCCGGCTTTAGCCGGCGCAGTGTTTCTTGTACATTTGGTTCGTCAAAAATCACAACTTTGTTTACCGGTTCCAGGTGCCCAAGCACATATGCGCGCGAATGCTGTGAAACAACCGGTCTGCCGATGCCTTTTAATTGCCTAAGTGATTTATCAGAGGGAATACCAACCACTAAAATATCGGCTAATAATCCTGCTTTTTCGATAAAACGTGCGTGGCCAACATGCAAAAGGTCGTAAGAGCCCGAAACAAAACATACAGTTTTCCCTTTTTTACGCATTTGTTCGCCAAACTTTTCCAGGTCAGCAAAGTCAAGAATACAGTCGTTTGAGTTAAAGGCGCCCTTGTAATCCGGAATTTGGTGGCCATAATCCGCAGGACTAAAATAATCGTCAGGATTTAGCTTGAAGCCGGGAATATGGTTACCTAGGTATTTCTCCAGAATTTGCAGTACACGGATGTTTGCAATATGTTCAACAAGTGCTGTCGTTCCAATATATGGTTTGTATACAGGTCTTTTCACAACTTTTCCCTTGTACAACTCCAAAATGTACAGTTCCTGGTTGTCGCGCCGACCTTCTGTCCACGACCGCTCGCTTGTAAAGTAAACATCCGGGCGCAAAAGTGCCAGCACACCATGAGCTCTGTCATCGTCCACTGTTATTACGTAGTCAACTGTTTTTAGAAAACTAACCAATTCCACGCGGGTTTGCTCGGGGGTAAGTGGATAGTTTTCGCCACGGCGTTTTAGTTCATAATTGTCGGTTGACACTCCAAGCACCAGCACATCGCCCAAGCTCTTTGCTTCTGCCAAGTACCGACACTGGCCCGGATTGAGTAAATCAAAAGTTCCGGTGGCAAACACAATTTTCTTTTTTTGCTTCTTTAGTTTTTTTGAGAAGTTAGTGAGTTGCGAAAACTCAAGTATCTTGGCTTGTCTTTTGGTGTGCTGAGCAAGTTTTTTAGCTTGGGTTGAGACCTCTTTTTCCATTGCTATGAAAGTTTACCACAATATGCATGCGTGTTTTGTAGTAAGCTATAAGTATGTATGGATACGACGAACTAGCACACGCAACTGTTTCATTTGTAGCTCCAACCAAAGGCGATATTCCATTGTTGCTGGAGCTTGATGAACAGGCAAAAATTGCCTCCACAGGTAGCGGTTTTGCCACAGAACGTCTGGAGGAAAGGAAAACAAGGCTAGAAGCTATTATTTCAGGCGACAATCCTGATTTACAGTGTTTTGTGATTAAAAGTGATATGGAGTTGGTACCTGTTGGCGCGGTTTTTATTAGCCTTTCACCTCATTCATTGTTCGAGGCCACCAAATTAGAAGGTTTATCTTATCCGGATATTGATATTCCTGGACAAAGATGGAACATAGATGGTATTGCCATTAATGAGAAATATAGAAGGCGTGGATATTGGGGAAAGACCATGGAAAAATTAGAAGAGGTAGCTCGGTCGGCGGGTGTGCGCTATCTTTCACTGGATGTAGGTGTGGACAATACAGCTATGGTAAAGGCATGTGAGTCCGTCGGATTTAGTTTGTACCAAGACGCTTTTGCGGAAAAATTCGGTTACAGTCAAGGCACAAAGCTTTTTGGCATAAAAGATTTATCTAGGCACAGTTAAGCATGAAAAAACTACTGATTTTCGCTTTTTTAATACTGTTCGGCGCATATGTGGCGACCCGCTTTTACTATTTTGATCTCTCACAACCCAACAAATGTATTGTAAAAATTTTCCCGTCTTTTATGCCGAGTAATTTCAACACCCGGGAGGTGCTTAGGTTTGTCAAAAAGAACGACCCAGAAAACTACGGGCTTTTATGCAATAACGTAACAAAAATCAATAAAAATCCAAAGTGTGGGGGAATTTTTCATGGTGGATGTGTATACAATAATGAACCAACTGTAATTCACCTGAATAATGATTTAAAAAACGTTGCAACAGTGGGATCCGTTATTGTGCATGAGATTTGTCACGTACTGCAAATAAAAGAGAACCGCCAAATAGAAGAACCTGAATGCTACGCGGTTGGGGAGCAGTTTTTGCAAAAAGTTATCATGTATTAGTCGCCTATTTCCTGGGCAATTTTGGCGTAACGTACCAGCTCAGATCCCAGCTGTTGCTTTGTTGTGCTAGCTAATCCGGATTCTCTGGTTTCTTGTATGTGCACTAAGTTTGCGCCCCTTACATAACAACCAGTTGACGGTGCATATACAAACGGCTCTTTGTACTTGTGTTCAATAATGCATTCGGCCTCGGCAATGGTCTTGATTTTGCTGCACACAAG
>CAYXGU010000028.1:0-9450 GCA_964464645.1 uncultured Candidatus Saccharibacteria bacterium | reverse complement strand
TGCTTTATCGGCAAGCGTATAGTACATCCAGCACGATATTAAAATAATAACCGGCGCCGCAAAATCCGTTGTATTTATAAACCAAGTTAAGTATCAAAAATAGTGCAAAATCAAGCGCAGACTCATATAACGCAAACGGAAGCAGTTCGTCATTTGCATAGTTTGCAAACCGCCCAAGAGCTTGTCCAAGTGGTAACGCCAGCGCCGCAATATCAAACCAGGGTAACAGCGGTTCATGTTTTAGTTTCAGGTAGCAGGCTCCGGCAAGGCCGCCAAAAAGTATACCGCCAAATATTCCAAGTCCGCCGTACCAGACTTTTAGTATGTTCGTAGGGTGTTGTAAATAATACGGCCACAAATCTAAAACGTGAAAGAGTCTGGCGCCGATTACACCAAAAATTAGGCCGATGAATAGGGCACCCCACAGGATATTTGTATTTTTGGACTGCTTTTTGGCAATTTTCTCTGCGTACAGAGCAGCGACTAGAATGGCAAAGACAATTATAAGTCCATACATGATGTTATTTTACATCTTTAGTGTGATTGACTTCAGACTCGTATTATGTGATAAAGATAGAAGAAAGACAGTCCGCAGGGAGGGGAGCTCAGGGAGAGCCCGAGAGACGCAGGTGCGTAGAGTAGGCTAACGGAGGCGCATCCTCCTCACCTCCACTATTCTACGCACCATTTTTTTTGCTTTGGGAGTTTAGAGCAAAAGCAAACTTACCACCAATACACACACCATTACGCCCGAAAACACAAGCAAAACATTCCTGGTAGGTTGTAGTTTTACAGCCCAAAACCAGTTATAAATATCACCTTCAAAATAAGTTTGCGCCATGCGGTAAAGCGAATTCACAAAAGTTGAGATCATCAGTGCTTTAAAGAATAAGCTGGCATTTGAGTACATAACAAACACCATAAGCCCAGCAAGCACAATCTGAAAAAGTGCACTATGTAATGTTAGCTCTTTTAAGTTGCGTCTATGAAAGTGAATATACGAAAATGCACCATTAAAATCTTTGTGTTTGAGAAAGCTTTGGAGCTGGATCGAAAATTCTTCTTGCGGATCTAAAAAGTAGGCATACAAAATGTAGTCTAGGTCAAGGAAAAATGTGCCCGCCAGACTGCCTAGAAAGAGCAGAGCGATAGTTATTGGGTCGCGTGTGACACTCAACCCCAGAAGCACAATAAAAACAGTGAGAGAGGCAATAAGGGGCACTTTATAAAAGTTCAAGGCATTTTTAAGCACTGTTAGTATTGTAGGTTACTTTGTTTTTTTGGGCAATTTATTGTCAGCGGGCTTTTCGGGATTTTTTAGTTGTGATAGCTTCCACATAAACAATTTTCCTTTTGTTGTGGCGGTCTCTGACGCAAGCACATACTCTCTGGCCTGCTCAAGCAACGCCCGCTTTTCGGTTTTGGCAAGTTTAATGTACAAAGATCTGTGCTCCTGATCGTTAAGTTGGTCGGCAAGCATGTTCCCGTACGCCTGAAATTCATATTTGTTTCTGTGGTCCTTGGTTAAATCTTTGGCTTCCAGGATTTGCGAAAGTTGCTTCATTGGTGTATTATACCCCTTAATTACTATAAGTCATTTTAGTGGGTGGGGACATCATAGGGAGGAAGATGAAACGAGTGATTGATTATCAAGGTCCGGGACATGTTTACGTTCCGGAAAGATCACATGGGCGGTTCGTGCTACGAGCCAAGCATGTGGTTGCGTTTGTTTTGGTGTTCCTGTTTCTGTTGGCATGCGCCATCGCGTATGCCTCGGTTGTCAATGGGTGGTGGATGCCACCATTGACTCCCTAGGAAAACCGGCCATATCCATATAAAGAAACCCGCTGCCTAAGCAGTGCAAAGTAGCGGGTTTAACTTTGCTTTATTCTAACTATTTTTGTGAGTGTTGCTTCGCAAACTTGCCAAAGTACGGCAGTTCCCATTCCTGATTATTAAAGGCTTTGAACATAAGAATTAACCAAACTATAAAGCCGCCGATTGAAATGACTCTTCCCGTGAGATACCCAATCCAAATAATGCGCAAAAAGTCCGACAATACGAGTCCTGCAAAAATTGCACACCAAAAAAAGATCGACTGATAGGCGTGAAATTTAACAAACTTATTATCTTTGTCAGAGTAAAGCGCCACGATCGAAATGACAATCGGAATGAGGTAGGTGAGTGTTGCCATGACATTTGGTTCAATGTTTTCCTTTTTTTCCATATTTTAATGATACGCGCGCTTTTGCATTTTGTGCAAATCCGCGATTTCGCTTGTGGTTGTCGCGTCAAGCGCCCGTTTGTCGGGTCTAAATTTTATAAGTCGTGGAAAGCGCATGGCGTAGTTTGCGCTGTGTGTTTTGGATACTGTTATTTCGTCTGTGCCCAGTTCCACTACCAGTTTTGGTTCAAGCCACACATCCGGCGTGTAAATTTTGTTTAGCTCCACGTTTTTTGGCTGTGTAGGTGTTTTAAGTTTGTCGGCCTCGGTTTTTAGGTACACCCAGTCTTCTTCTTTTAGCCCTGTTCCAACTTTGGTGATAGTTTTAAACTTGGCTGACTCCTTGTCGTATACGCCTGCTAAAAATCCACCAACGCCAAATTGTGTTCTTGTTCCGTGCCCAAAGTAGTACCCTAGCACTACAGCGTCGACAGTGTCATCAAGTAGGTGGACATCGGCGACTTTAAGTTTTACCCAGGTAAAGGACCTTGCTCCTGCCTGATATGGCTCGGTTGGTTTTTTGACAATTAAGCCTTCTAGCCCTTTTTGGCGTGCGTCCTCAAAAATTGCCTTGAGGTCTTTAACTGATTTTGCTTCACGGTATGTATCGGGTTCAATAACATCACCTTTTGCAATTATTTGTGCTAAGAGTTTTTTGCGGTCTGCAAGTGACAGGTGTAGGAGTGATTCCCCATTTAGATACAAAATGTCAAACACAAAATATTTAAGTGGAATTTGCGCCATGGTTTCTTTAATGTTGTGTTTGCGTTTGCGTTGCATAATTTGTTGAAAGGGAAGAAATTTGCCGGTAACTTTGTCATATCCTATTGCTTCACCGTCTAAAATTACGCTCTCGGCTTTTATTTGCTTGGCGGCAGCTGCCACAAGGTCAGGAAATTGGTGAGTGGTTTCTTCAAGATTGCGGGTGTAGGTTCTGGTAAAAAATTGCTGTTCTTCGTACTGAAAGAGTGAGTTCTGACTTGTTGTGCCATTTGAGCCATTTTGCTTTTTGGCTTTGTCAAAATGTAATTGCGCCCGTGTACCGTCAAACTTGTATTCTGCCCACACAGTTCCCATTTTCTCCATAATTTCATCAGCCGATGACAGTCTTTGACATGCTTGTGGCAAAATTGGCACCCCAATTTCAATATCTATTTCTTTTATACCGCTAAGCCCTGCTTGCTTTATCTTTTTTGTGAGTAGGCCGATGTCAGGGTGTACGTTGTATACCGCCTCAATTTCAACACGTGCTTTTTTTGTACCACTGACATATTGTGACAACGCATCAATTACCGTTAGTTCTGTAAAACCCAACCTTGTGGTGCCAAGTACAATTCGCACCAAGTATTTTGCCGAGATGGGATCCGCTTGTACCAGCAAGGTAGTTAGGAGTTCAAGCTTTTTTTCTTGTGAACCCGTACCGCTTGTAGCCGCTATCTCAAACAGTTTGTCATATACATCTAGAAGTTCTAAAGTTAGCTTTTTGCTTGTTGGTTGGGTTGCAAGTAGCTGAAAACATGTTTGGCCTAAGTCTCCAAGCTGACCGTACAGTTTTTGCACCTCTTGTGGGTCTTTGTCATATGACTTAGCCAGCGCTCTTACCATCATTTTATCGGCGATGTTAAATCTTTGGGTTTCAAACGGTGCTTTTAGGTAGCCTAGGGATAGGTATATTGCCTTGTCAGCTTCTTGGTATACTAGCTTGGTGATTAGCTCAGTTAAAATACTTGTAATTTCAAGTCGTTTTGTAGTCTGATCGAGTTTTTGCAGATACTCCGCAAATTCAAAAAAAGTCATAACTACATTATAGCTTAACTTAGTTCATATCTGCTAGATTTTGTTTTACCTAGCTTTACAACAATGCCCATCTTAATTAATTTCTTAAGATCTCGAAGTACAGTATCCTCCGAGATGTCTGAGAAGACAGTCGCAAAGTCTTTATTTTGCAACATCCCATAATTCTGCAAATATGTGACAATCCTTTCCTCTCGTTGCGAAAGCTTAGCTCGCCCGCTGACCTTTGCTATCTGTGTATTGTGCGCCAATACCTTGATTTTCTCTGAAATATTGTATGTTTCCCTGCTAAACACGTCAGTAAAATATTCGAGCCATTTTGTACAATCTTCATTTTCCGCCGCATCTTTTAGCGCTAAGACATAGTCTCTGTTTGTCCTATACAAATATTCCGGAATAGCAAGCAGATCGCGCATATTGTGTTTACTAATTTTTAATGCAGTGTATGTCACCAAATCTAAAAGTACTTCAGGATATGTCGAAAATGGACATATTTGTTCAAAGCGTAGCCGCAATATTGCCGTTGAGATCAGAGGATGTGTCTCTTTGGCATCTAGACTTGAATACCAGTCTAGCAATTCTGTTAATTCGGCTAATATTTCAGATGGTTTTGGCGAACCTTCTACAGCATTTTGTCTATATCTGACAATTCCTGTCAATATTTTTTGCAGCTCTTTGATTGCCTCATCCTGCAGTTCTGTATTTTGTGATAATTTGTCTGCGGCTATAAGTGCAGTATTGTATTTTCTAACCTCGTCTGGCACTTTTGTGGGCATTTTGTTTAGATATTTTTGAACTGCGTCGAGTGAGCAATTATAGCCCGCCCTTTGCAGAGAGTAGGTAATTGTTCTTGCCTTTGCTTCTATAACAAGCTGGCTTTCCCAACTTTGTAATATAGTGGTCGTTTCAATAATTGCTTTTGCGTACTCTACCGCCGCAATATTGTTTAGTGTGTGGTTTGTAATTGTATATTCGGGCAGGTACACGCATTAATTATTGCATATTTCCCGCAAATGTATAGTCTTTGGAACTATCCTATATGTTCTCAAGCGTTATTTCGTTTGTTGAATCGTAAGCCGTCGTTATTATTGTCTGTTGAAGTCCTACAATGTCATCTATTGCACTTCTGTGCGCGTTGTCTAATTCTGAAAAAATATCATCCAGAAGCAACACCGGGCGATGTTGTTTTTTAGTAAATAAGTAGTCAATTTCACACAGTTTTAATGCCAAAATTGCAGTTCGTTGCTGCCCTCTGGACCCATACGCGGCTAAATCATGCCCATCCTGTGTTATGCCAAAATCATCTCGTTGTGGACCAAGCAGGGTGCTTTTTGCGGCAATTTCTCGTGCTTCGAATTCTGCAAGCATATTTTTAGTAATTTTGTTTGGTTTATATATGACTTCATAAGAGGTTGGTGCACTATTTAGACTATGTCCAAAAATGTCAATTTTATCTGTAATAAAAGCAAAAAAATCACCTCGCTTTAATTGTAGTTCATTGCCAAATAATGACAATTTATCGTTCCAAAACTCCAATTGGTCGCGCCCCTTGCCGTGGTCTCGAATTGTTTCTAATAGTCTGTTTCGTTGTTTTAGCGTTTTTGCATAATTTAAGTGAACCTGCTTATATTTTGGATCAAGTTGAAAAAAAAGCATATCGATGTAACGTCTTCTAAGAGAAGGGGAACCTGTTAGGATGTTTATATCTTCCGGTGTGAATAAGACACTGGTGAATGTGCCTGCAAAATCCTTCTGTTGCTTTTTAACCCCGTTTATTTTTACGAGTTTTTGGGTTGTGCGCTGAGCATTTTTAATGCTCATTTCGAGTAAGACCGCGTCGCCGTTAGTAGTTACTTCTGCTGACACATACGCAACCTCTTTATTGTGCGTAATCATCTCATGATCGTAGTTTGCTGTCGCTGATTTTGTGGTAGAGAGTAGATGGATTGCCTCTAGAATATTGCTTTTGCCCGAGCCGTTTTCGCCCCTAATTAGCTTTGATTTACCGTCGAAAGTAAAGTCCGAATTGGTATAGTTTCTAAAGTTTTTTAGTTTAAGAGTGTGTATTTGCATTTAACAAGGCTGGCAGGTGGGGCAAAAATAGGTACTTCTGCCGGCTAACTGTACAATTTCTACGCGTGTTGCGCATCTTTTACAAGTTTTTTGCTGATACACCCTGAAATTGTTTTGTTGTGCACCGGGCTTGCCGAACAAGTCAACATAGTCACTCATAGAGATGCCGCGGTACTCAATGCCTTCTAGCAACAATTCCTGGCAAGCTGCTAAGAGTGTTTCGGCTTGTTTTAGTGTCAGGCTTTTTGTTCTAGTTTGCGGATGCAGCTGTGCAACCCACAACGCGTCTGTCGCGTACACATTTCCGAGTCCCGCAACAATTTTTTGGTCGAGCAGTGCGGTTTTCACAATCGTGTCTTTTGACCGCAGTAGATTTAGAAAACCACTAGGAGTTAGGTTGGGGTCAAGAGGCTCGGGACCGTACTTTTGCTTTAAGGCTTCTAATCCGGCACTATCTACTATATACAGCTTGCCGAACAAGCGCTTATCGCAAAACCGCAGTTCGGTGTGAACAGCGTTTTTTTCAAGCTTAAAGACAACTCTTTCCCAGCCGTCGGCTTTATAGGTGGGGGAGCGTAACAAAAGCCTACCGGTCATACCGAGGTGCACAACTATATATTTAGCGGAGTCAAGTTCCAGCACTATGTTTTTGGCAATACGTTGCGCACCAACAATTTGCGCACCAGCAGTGTCTACGACAAATTCCAGTGTGCCGTTTGTTGCAGAATAGCCGTTTATTAGTTCACACCTTAAAATTTTTGCCCCAATAATATGTTTAGTCAGGTCAGTGGTAATGGTATGTACTTCGGGGAGTTCTGGCATTTGCTTATTTTATCATGTAGGTGTTAGCGTATACTTGATACTATGAGTTTGCACGATGCAGATAAGATAAAAGCCGGTGCTGAGGTATACATTTTGGATGGTACCAAAGTCCTTATGTTTGAAAGAAGTAAATCTGCGCCGATGTTTCCGGGGTATTTGGTTGGGCCGGGTGGACATGTTGATGCAAACGAGGACTTTTTAAAGGCCGCTATCAGGGAAGTATATGAAGAAACCGGGATCAGGATTAATGCGAAAGACGTTAAATTGAAAGCCATCGCAATACATAGAAGGCCAAATAGGCATGAAACATGGATATTACCGGTTTTCTTGGTGCGGGTCTTTAGTCACGAAACAACCGCTGACACATTTGAGGGCAAAATGAGTTGGTTAGAGATCGAAGAAGTGTTAAAAATGGACAAAGTTCTGTCTTCAGCTAAATACTATTTTGCGCATGTTCTTGGCGACAAGCCGGGAATTTTGTACACAAACCTGGTATGGGATGATGTAGATCTGATTGAGGAATCCTCGGTTACCCTAGATGAGGATTATTAACAAACTTTGCAAAAGCAGTTTTGAATTTCTCCTTGGCAAATTTTTCTGTGCTAGTGCGTATTTTTAGTGCATCAAACTCACCATTGTCAATTAGTTTTTCAAAGTCTTCAACCGTTTTTACAAACTCAGTCACCTCAAAACTCTCAAAAAACATGCCGGTAACCCAGTTTTCAATTGTTTCTAAGTGCCCGCCCGATTTATGCCCAAGCACAGGTTTGCCATATGACATGGCCTCAATAGGTACAATGCCAAGATCTTCGTCATCTACCGAATTAATTACGCCTTTGCAGTTTGCCAGTAGCTCGGCCTTTTCTTGCTCACTTACGCGTCCTTTCAGTGTAATATTTGATCCCGCCAACGCACGCAACCGCTGTTCTTCAGCTCCACCACCCGCGATAATAAGTTTTTTATCAGGCATTTTGGTAAACGCAGTAATTAAAAAGTCAAAGTTTTTAAAGGCTGCTAGTCTGCCCAGCGCAAGATAGTAGTCACCTGAGGAGCCGGCACCATTTTTGGCTAAATCCACGGGTGGGTACAATACGGTTGCATTTCGACCATAAAACTTTTTAATACGCTTCTGAACTTCGATGGAGTTGCACACAATATAATCAGGTCTTTGGGCGGCAGTGTAGTCCCACATACGTAAGATGTAGTCAACAACCGCAACAAATGGCCTAAAATACCATGCATTGCGTTTTGCAGTCGCGACCGAATACCCGTATAAAAATCTTGGCGGAGAGTGGCAGTAAGTGATATGTAACTGATCTGGAGTTGTAAGAACACCTTTTGCCCACGCATGGCCAGCGGAAATTACAATGTCGTATTCTCGCAAATCAAAGTTTTCAAACACAAGCGGCATTAAAAATGTGCAATATTTAGAAAACCGTGTTAAGAGAGAGTTTTGCGATGCAATAATTTTTTGCTTATTTATGCTTGCTGACATTTTTTGTGGGTTATAAAGACCCGTGTAGATTGGTGCGTTGGGAAAAAGTTCAATTATTGCTTCCAGGGTTTTTTCTGCCCCGCCGTGCTCTATTAAGTAGTCGACAACTATCGCGACTTTTTTGTCTTGTGCCATGTCCACATTATACCTTGTGTTCGTAAAATATTCGTGTGAAAATGTTGCCTGATTTCATAATTTGTGCGTTAATTAAATTATGGAACGTGGTTATGCTGTCCCCTTAATTCTGATATTAGTGTTAGCCATTTTGATTGTACCCGTAATTTTTTGGATTAGTACAAATAGTGTAAATCTTTCGTCATCTACACCTGAGGTTAGGGGAGCAGTATCAGTTAGTGGGAATAAAAGCTCAAAAGGCTTTAGTGTTACAGTTACGGCAAACAATGCCGACACATGGGATTTGATTGAATATTTATGCCAAAGCGTTGACGAGTGTGTGGTGTCGATTGACAGTGGCAGGCAGTGGGGCATAGTAAGTGGCGGTAAGTCTGACTTGCACGAGGTTGTAGTTAATGTGCCAAATGATTGGCAGGACTACGACTACATTAAATATTTTGTGCGGTCCGGCTGGTTTGGGGATAATCGCGGTTTTAAAGTTGTGTCCGCAGGTAACGTGCCGGGAAGCGAAGTTTACACGATTGAAGATGCCGGTGTAGCGTATGAAGTTGTGGTTACACCGCTAGATCCACTATATAACGGTTTTTACCAGTCAGCCCATTTTTCTGATTGAAACCCTGCACTAAACTTATAAGGCCAGTTCTTTAGTAATGCTTGTGAAAGATTGATTCTTGGGATCTACCAGTGGTAGATATTTAATACCCAGCGAGGTGGCAATTTGCATTTTTTGTTTGTAGAATCTGTCGGCAAGCGGGTTTGTAATTATGGCGTCAATCTTGAGATCCTGTGCAATTTTTTGATACGTTTTAGTTGCATCTTTTTGTGGATCAAAAGTGTGTGTCAGTGCAACCACCATGTCTAGTGGTTTTAACTGCTCAAGCACTATAACGCGCATATGCTGTGTCTC
>CAYXGU010000027.1:0-10098 GCA_964464645.1 uncultured Candidatus Saccharibacteria bacterium | reverse complement strand
TACAAATTTTCTGCCTAAAGTTTCAGCCATTGAGATCGCCAGCGTGGTTTTTCCAATACCTTGCAAGCCCGCAAACAACAACACCGGCGATTTAGCAATGGCGGCCTTGTCTTGGCGTTCCTCCAGCAGTTTCATGGTTGCCAAATACTCAAGCACACGGTCCTTTACCCACTCCATCCCGTAGTGGTTTTTATCAAGCATAGCTTTTGCGTTTTTGAGATCAAGATTGTCTTTTGTACGTGCGCCCCACGGAATTGCAGTTACGGTATCAATGTATCTGGCAAGAGTGTCAAATTCGGCCGCATAGTGCCCGATTTTTGCCATGCGGTTTAGTCGGTCCAGCATTTGGTTTAGCCTGGTGCGCAAATCTTCAGGCATATCTTGCGTATCAGCTACTTTTTTTGACAGGCTTTCAAGTTCTTTAAATACGTATTGCTCAGTTGACATGGTGCTTATATAGTAGCATTTTTAACTTTCGTTCGAAGGTGTATAATTTCAACAGCTCATAGTCCGAAGGAGGACAAAATGCCTGAATTTTTTTGGATCGCCCTTGCAGTCTTGCTGCTAGGCGGTTACTGCTTGGTGAATTTTTTCCGATACGATCCTACCAGGGATCGTGGCCTCGGGTTTGACCCGAGTAGGGAGAAACCGAGCCAAGAGTAACTGCACCGGCACCGTCTGGAAAAAACCTAGACGGTGCTGTCCCTTTCACCGTTCCCTATTATCTACGTCTTCGATCTGGTCTGCTATGCTGATCTTTTTTGTCGTAATCCCGATGTGCTTTGCGGTCCCCATTCGGATTCTCCACTAGTGCTTTCATAGATAACGAAATTTTGCCATTGTGGCCGGTTTCAATAACCTTTACCCTTACTTTATCGCCTATATTCACATAATCAGTTACGGTTTTTACGTATTCGTGCACAATTTCACTCACATGTAAAAGTCCTGACTTGCCGGGCAAAATCTGTACAATTGCGCCAAAGTCCAAAATTTCCACCACTTCACCGTCATAAATTTCGCCAACCTTAACTTCTTTGGTTAAGCCGGTAACATAGTCAACTGCTTTTGCAATTTGCGCCATATCGCTACCCGAGATAAAGACAGTTCCGTCTTCTTCAATAGATAATTCGGTATCGGTATCGGTCTGGATTTTTTTGATAGTTTTACCGCCGGGGCCAATAACTACACCAATTTTATCAACGTCAATTTTAAGCGTTTCGGTTTTTGGTGCGTATTTGCTAAGTTCAGTACGCGGGGTATCGATTGCTTTTTTCATTTCGGTCAAAATTTGCAATCTAGCTGCTTTTGACGCCTCAAAGATTTTGGGTAACAAACTCATTGGAATGCCCTTAACCTTTAAGTCAACCTGAGTAGCAGTTACACCGGTTTGGGTTCCGGCGATTTTAAAGTCCATGTAGCCTGCGCCATCTTCCATGCCGGCAATGTCGGTAAGCAAAACATGTTCTGTTTCGTCTTCATTTACCATTAGTCCCATTGCAACACCCGCAACCATTTCTTTAATCGGTACTCCGGCGTCCATAAGTGCTAAAGTTGAACCGCAGGTTGCGGCCATGGAACTTGACCCATCCGAAGATAAAATCTCTGACATGAGCAAAATGGTATACGGAAAGTCGCTTTGACTTGGAATCATTGGTTTCAAAGCTTTTTCGGCAAGCATGCCGTGGCCAATTTCACGAGGCTTTGGTCCCATTACACGGGCGGTTTCACCGGTAGAAAACGGTGGAAAATTGTAATAGTGCATATAGCGCTTTGCGTATTCACCGTGCATATCCTGGATTAGAAGCTCTAAAGATGGACTTCCAAGTGTTGCAACAGTTAAAGCTTGTGTATCACCTCTGTTAAAAAGACCACTTCCGTGGGTGCGCGGTAAGACACCAACTTTTGCGCTGACACTTCTAACTTCATCACGAGCACGCCCATCGGGTCGAGTTTCTTCAACCATAATCATGTGTTGAAGGGCTTTTTTCTGTACGTTATAAAGTGCGGTTTCCATATGTGCTTTTTTGTACTTGCCGTCAAATTCTGCAAACAATTCTTCTTTTAGTTGCGCAAGTAACTCGTTACGGCTATTTTTGGTGGTGGATTTCTGAATAATCTCCGAGACTCTCTTTTTTGCAAACTCGTCAACATCAGCGGTAAGCTGTGCATCAAGCATTTGAGACTCGTACACAAACTTTTCACCCTTGGGGTTAACTTCTGCCGCAAAATCCGTAATTAATGTGAGAAGCGGGTTAACACCCTCGCGGGCAAATTCAATTGCACCTAAAATCTGTGCCTCTGGCAAATTGTTTGATTCTGATTCAATAGCCAAAAACTTTTGGTCTGCGCCCACGAATGACACAAACATATCCAAATCAGATTCGGTATGAATAACCTCGCGTGAGGGGTTTAGCACATAATCGTTGTTCAAGTAGCCAACTTTCGCCGAGGTTACCGGTCCATACCACGGTATATCAGACGCAAGTAATGTGGCCGACGTGCCAATCATTGCGGCAAATTCCGGGTCAGCGGCTTCATCAAGTGATAGCACAGTCATTATAATCTGCACCTCGTTAATAAAATCCTTTGGAAATAACGGTCTTATTGCATGGTCAACAAGTCTACGCACAATAACTGCGTGATCTGTTGGCTTACCGTCGCGCTTTACAAAACGCGAACTTTTAATAGTACCACTTGCATACAATTTTTCTTCGTAGGCGGTTGAGAGTGGAAAATAGTCAATATCGGGATTTGCCGCACCCATGACTGCTGTCACAAGTACAACTGTATCTCCATAACTTACCTTAACACTCATATTTGCTTGGTTTGCAAGCTCACCGGTCTCTAGTACCAATTTTTTACCTGCAAACTCTAGTTCTTTTTTTACTAGCATATTTTTCTTTCTTGGGATTTAGAAGCGATTAAGATTGAGAGACAGCACACACAACTTTCTGTTATGAGCATTGTTTCTAAATCTAATCACTAAATTCCCAAAACTATTTATACTTTTATACTTACTTTAGATCGAGCTTTTCAACTAGCTTATTATATCGATCTTCATCCTTACGCTTCAAAAAGGCTAGTAGTCGCTTTCTTTTATGCACCATCTGCAAAAGGCCACGCCTGGAGTGGTTGTCTTTTTTGTGGGTCTTTAAATGGTCTGCAAGCTGGTCAATACGTTCGGATAGCAACGCAATCTGTACCTCAGGGGAGCCGGTATCACCTGTGTGAAGCGAGCTATCCTTTATTATTTGTGTCTTTTTGCCTTTTTCCAGTGCCATAAGCTAAGTTATTCTATCAACTAACCTGTGATGTTTCAAGCAGACACCCCATTTTTATAGGTCATACCTTTCAGCAATGCAACAGAAGCTCTTTTTGTGGGCGTAAGTTCCCATTCAGCGGCTTTTTGAAACACCAGCGCGCTTAAAGAGTCGGCCGCAGTGTCAATCACGTTGATAATGCCAAAGCGGGTGTTTTGATTGGTATTATCAATGTTTATCTTTTTTGCGGCAAGTAATTCTCGCATTAAATTGTTGTAAATCGGGCCAAGATCAGCAAGTTCTCGCGCGCCAACCGTAATTACCAAGTCAAAATCAAAACCGGTAATTTTAGTATGTACTTTGTTTTTATCAAAATCGCGCGGTACAGGTCCAATTCTTAAGTAAAAAGTCTCATTTTCGGTGCTATATTGCACTTTTGTTGCCGGCGTGTTGCCGTAATCAATTGAGATTAACAAATCCCGTTGTGCTAAGTTGGATGCAATGTCCGCTTCGTCGATACTACCAAGTGCCTCGTCTGGGATTTTGCCCGTGTATACAAACTTAACATTCGGATTTTTGTCTTTTAGCATAAAATAAAGTCCTACCGCGGCAAAAAAAGAATCCGCCCCGGACACTTTGGAAGGGATGACAGCTACACTCTTTGAATTCCTGATTAGATCCAGGATCTGATCCTTATTATACGCATCTATTTGCATGATTTTTGCTTTGGGCGGCGTTTGGGCGGGTTTAAACTTTTACATCCGATGTTGTCGGAACAGTGCCATTCTACAGTAATTGCCCTATAGTGTCAATTGTGGAGATTATTACCGAGTTTGCACTTCAAGCCACAAATCCTTTTTTAGTCCCTCAAAGTTAGGCTTAAGTAATACACCGCACTCAGTTTTCTTGCCTGCAACCTCAATGTCTTCCTTTTGATTCTTTAACTTTTGGATTTTTCCAACATAAAGTGGTACGTCATCTTCAGTTACATCCGCAGGATCTTTATCGTAAATACGCACGGTATTGTTAACTTTAAGAGCACCGGCAAGCACTTCACACCCGGCAATCACATCTCCGGACGGCAATTTAAAAATTTTGCTAATTTTTGCCCGCCCTTTGATTTTTGACTCTTCGGTTGAGGCTGTGCCTTCCAACAACTCCTCAACGTTTTCGATTAGCTCATAGATAGTTTTATACGTTTTTACTGTAATGTTATGGTCCTCGGCCAGCGTGTTAACGGTATTGCTTTGTTTGACATTAAAGCCAACAACAATGCTATTTGTATTGGCGGCCAGCAAAATGTCTGATTCTGTAATATCGCCGGTTGAAGTCTGCACAAATTTTATAGAAAAGTCAGCGCCGACTGATTCCGACACCAGATTGGCAAGGCTTGCTTTTATGGCCTCAAGTGTGCCTTGAGTGTCGGCTTTTATAATTATCCCCACGGTTTTTTTGGTGTTTTGGCCGATAATCTCGGTTCTTTGCTCGTCAATTGCAAGCTGGGCAAGCTCACTGCCTTTTTCAACGATCAAATCTCCCACGTTTGGGGTGCTTTTGAAACCCATTAGTTCTACCGGTGTAGATGGTAGTGCCTCGGTTAGAGTTTGGCCGGTGTCTGACAAGATCGACTTGATTTTGGCTTCGATTCCGCTTGCACTTACTTCATCACCAACCCTTAGTGTACCGCTACGTGGAATGCATGCCACGACAACGCCGCGTCTTTTGTCAACCTTTGATTCAATAACTGTGGCTTCAAGTTCACCGTGTGGATCGGCAGACAAATTGAGTGCTGCCGAAATAACCAAAATCGCGTCAAGCAAATCTTCGAGCCCCGCGCCGGTTTTTGCCGACACCTCAATACTTATGACATCCCCGCCCCAATCCTCGACCATAACACCTTCTTGTGCTAAATCTTGCTTAACTTGCCGTGAGTTCGCGCCGGCTATATCCATCTTGTTTATAGCAACAAGCATAGGTGCGCCCGCAGCTCTAATATGTGCTATTGCTTCTTTTGTCTGTGGTTTTACACCATCATCAGCCGCAACAACCAGTACCACAAGATCAGCCGCGCGGCCACCACGCGCGCGCATCTGGGTAAAGGCAGCATGCCCCGGAGTGTCAATAAAGGTAATTTTTTGCCCACTGTGCGTAATTTGATACGCCCCGATATGTTGGGTTATACCGCCGTGTTCGTGGGCCTGCACATTTGCTTTTCGGATTTTATCTAAAATACTGGTTTTACCATGATCCACATGTCCCATGATGGTTACAATGGGTGGTCTTCTGTTGCTTTGTGTTGTGTTGTTCATTTGTTTTTCCATATCCTAAGTGGTTCATGTTAGTCTTCAGCTACATTGTCTGCGTGAATTTCTGAACCGTTATCTTCACTTTCTTGCCCACTTTCATCGGGTGTGGCGTCGGCCTCAGCTTCGGCCTTTGCAGTCTCAGCCACCTCTTTTTCCGCGTCTTTTGCAGCTTTTGCAATTGCGGCATCCCACACTCCTGTAATGACTTGTTCCTCGCTCTCGACATGTTCGCCCGAATCCAGGTCAAAAATGCCTTTTGCACCTTTTATGTCTATTTTCCATTTTGTAAGTTTGTTTGCCAAACGGGCGTTTTGCCCTTCTTTACCAATTGCCAAGCTTTGCTGATCTTCAGGAACACTAACAGTTGCTTTGTGTTCTTCTTCGTTAATTTCAACCGCGGTTACTTTTGCGGGTGACAAGCTTGCGGCAATAAATTTTTCGGTTATATCGGAGTAGGGGATAATATCAATTTTTTCGCCGTATAACTCTGCAATAATCGATTGAACACGCACGCCTTTTTGGCCGACACAACTGCCAACCGGATCAACCTTGTCGTCATGCGACACAACTGCCATTTTTGTTCTGGATCCCGCCTCGCGGGCAATTTCCTTAATTTCAACTACACCGGAGGCAATTTCAGGCACTTCTTGCTCAAACAGTTTAACCACAAAATTAGCGTCAGATCTGCTTACAATTATTTCAGTCCCGCGCGGGCCTTCACGCACATCTTTGACATAAACTTTCAATCGTTGGTTTATGCGGTAGTTTTCAGATTGCACCTGTTCAGACTGGGGCATTATGCCGTGTGCCTTTCCAAGATCCATGGTGATAATGCTGTTTTCGATTCTAAAAATCGTCCCGTTTAATAACGTATCAATTTTTTCCTGATATTCCTCCAAAATAACCTGCTTTTCGGTTTCGCGTATCTTTTGCAAAATTACCTGCTTTGCAGTTTGGGCCGCAATACGGCCAAAACCCGGTGGGGTTACGTCTTTACCGGCTTTTAGGATTTTTGCCTCGCCGGTGTTTGGGTCAAGGTCAACCTCAATTTCCTCAAGTTCGGTCTCAACGTCATAATCTTTTTTGTATGCAGTAGCCAGAGCCGTTCTAATTGACTCCAACACGCTGTCAACCGAAATCCCGCGTTCGGTTGCAACCTGGTTTAACGCTGCTTTAAATTCTGTTGTTGCCATATTTTTAGGTGGGCGGAAAAATATCTCTAGCAATAAAAATGGCGGGTTTAGCCCACCGTATGCAATAGATATTAATACTTAAACCCAACCTGAGTTTACAGGGTTTTTCTGGTTTGAGCAAGTGGGTACAATGCTTAGATTTTGTGATACTCTTCCAAAAGTTTCCTTTGACCTTTGCTAATTTTCTTTGGAATAGCAACCAGTACGCGCACCACTACATCCCCTCGACCCGAGCCCTGCAATCTTGGCATGCCTTTCCCGCCAAGCCTAAACTGTGTGCCCGACTGCGTACCCCCCGGAATTTTTAGTTTTGCCGTTCCAACCCCATTTTTTGACTCTAAACTTACCACCGGTACTTCAACTTCTCCGCCCAAAATGGCAGTTACAAACGAAATTTCGATAGATGTGCCCAAATTATCCCCTACACGTTGAAACTCCCTCGGAGTGGCAACTCTAATTGTAATAAACAGATCTCCGTTTGGAACATTGTTAGGCCCAGGCATGCCTTTCCCGGCAAATCTTAGTTCGGTGCCATCCCTAACTCCTTTTGGAATATTAATGTGGGCCGTACCGCTTTCGATTCTAACTTCTTTTTCTACGCCACTAATTGCCTCTGCAAAGTCAACCCGTAATTCGTAATATAAGTTTTTGCCTTTTTTTGGTTTTCTAGCACCGCCAAAGCCTCTAAACCCAAAAAATTCCTCAAAAATGTCAAACGGGTCAAAATCCTGCGCACCTGCGCCTGAATACGAATATGTAAATGGTCCCCATTGCCCACCCGTGCCCGCGCCCTGCCCAAATCCGCTGTTTTGTCCTGTTCCAACGTGCCCAAACTGATCATACATTTGGCGTTTTTGCGGATCAGAAAGCACCTGATATGCCTCGTTTATTTCTTTAAAACGTTCTTCGGCCGCTTTTTTGTCGCTATCTGCAACCATGTCCGGGTGGTGCTCGCGCGCCATTTTTTTATACGCAGCTTTTAGATCGCTTTCAGATGCGTTTTTCGCGACT
This sequence comes from uncultured Candidatus Saccharibacteria bacterium, assembly GCA_964464645.1. Taxonomy (GTDB): domain Bacteria; phylum Patescibacteriota; class WWE3; order UBA101185; family UBA10185; genus CAYXGU01. The sequence goes on along the minus strand of CAYXGU010000027.1, from coordinate 2,328 downwards.
CCAAGTATTTGGTAGTAGTCTTTTTTGGATGCCATGCCAAGTTATTTTAGCACTACGTTAATTTGTGTGCCAGTAATTTAATTTGACAACTTGGTTTAGTTAGTTATGATAAGCAAAATTCAGTAACTGTGGAGGCAAGATGATAGTTTGGATAGTAATCTCGGTGCTTTTATGGCCGTTAGGCTATGCGTATGGTCTTTTACAGTCTTTAGTAGCCCGGGATGTGTTTGTTCTTGTTGTGGATTTTGGTCTTGCAGTTGTAGGCGCCCTGCTTATGTATTTCTTTGGTGCGGCGTACGCAAGCATCCTGTTATCAATCTTTCTGTGGGTCGTTGGCGGACTACTTTGGGCAACTGAGGAAGAAACCCCATTGACCATGGTTACGCATGGACTGACCCAGAACATTTTGTGGGGAGCACTTGTTATGACAATTCTACTGCTCATCGGTTAACTAAAATGACCAGCATTGGTTACTAACCTCCGCTGGTCATTTTTACTTTTTTCGGTTTCTTTTTTCAATTATTCTAGCTACAATTAACAGCGCAATAACTAACAATGCGCCAAACAATATTTCCAAGTGATTTACACTCACCGCTACCTTCCTTACACTTTGATAAAGTTATTCAGATTGTACAGTGTTTTTATTATTCCTCAACAACCTCGCCCTCAACTGGCTCTTCGGTCGGTCCGGCATCATCTGTCGGTGGTGTTTGATTTGGCTCGTTGGTGCTATCAGAGCCTTGTGCCATGCTTTCACCAATTTTTTGCATAGCAAGACTAAGATCCTGTGTTTTTTGTGTTAGCTCCTCGGTACTAGCCGTTTGCATCACATCTTTTAAGGCTTTTATTTTTTCTTCAACCTGGGTACGTACATCAGTTGCCACTTTATCGCCGGCGTCAAGCAGGGCTTTTTCTGCAGTGTGAATTACCCCGTCAGCAAGATTGCGTGCGTCGACCTGTTCTTTTTTCTTTTTGTCTTCTTCAGCGTGGAGTTCGGCATCTTTAACCATTTGATTAATTTCATCATCGCTTAAACCGGTTCCGCCTTGTATTGTGATCTTTTGTTCTTTGCCGCTTGTTTTGTCTTTCGCAGAAACATGAATTATGCCGTTTGCATCAATATCAAACTTTACCTCAACCTGAGGCATACCGCGTGGTGCAGGTGGAATGCCGTCTAAAATAAACCGGCCAAGACTTTTGTTGTCAGCCGCCATTTCGCGCTCGCCTTGCAGAACATTTATTTCAACGCTGGTTTGGTTGTCTGCGGCAGTGCTAAAAACCTGCTCCGCAGAAGTCGGAATGGTAGTATTGCGCTTGATTAACGCTGTACTTACGCCACCCAAAGTTTCAATACCTAAAGTTAGCGGAGTGACGTCCAAAAGTAGCACATCTTTTACATCTCCGCCCAAAACGCCACCTTGAATGGCGGCGCCAATTGCCACAACCTCATCGGGGTTTACGCCTTTGTGTGGTTCTTTACCAAAAAATTCCTTAACCACCTCATTTACTTTTGGCGTACGGGTCATGCCGCCGACCATAACTACCTCGTTAATTTCACTTTTACTTATGCCCGCGTCTTTTAAGGCGTTTTCCATTGGTTTTATAGTTTTGGTTATCAAGTCTTCTACAAGCTGTTCGTATTTTGCACGGGTTAGTTTAATGTTTAAGTGTTTTGGCCCACTCGCGTCGGCAGTAATAAAGGGAATATTAATTTCGGTCTCAAGCGTACTTGATAGTTCGATTTTTGCTTTTTCGGCGGCATCCTTCAGCCGTTGCATAGCCTGTTTATCTTCAGCCAGCGTAACCCCGCTGTCTTTTTTAAATTCTTCCAGCAGCCACTCAATAAGTTTTCTGTCAAAATCATCACCACCTAAGTGTGTGTCACCATTAGTTGCTTTAACCTCAAAAACGCCATCACCAACCTCTAAAACCGAGACATCAAATGTGCCGCCACCCAAATCGTAAACCACAATTTTTTCCTGTGTTTTTTTATCAAGTCCGTAGGCAAGAGATGCGGCTGTTGGTTCGTTGATAATTCTTTTAACCTCAAGCCCCGCAATTTGCCCCGCCTCTTTAGTAGCAGATCTTTGTGCATCGTTAAAGTATGCGGGCACGGTAATTACGGCTTCAGTTACCGGTGTACCTAAAAATTTTTCGGCATCGGTTTTGAGTTTTCGCAAAATCATGGCTGAAATTTCTTGTGGTGTGTATGTTTTACCTTCGACTTCAACCGCCGCCATGCCGTTTTTACCCTCAACTATCTTGTACGGGTAATCTTTTGCAAGCGCCTTTACTTCGGGATCACTGAATTTCATTCCGATCAGCCGT
>CAYXGU010000026.1:0-10274 GCA_964464645.1 uncultured Candidatus Saccharibacteria bacterium | reverse complement strand
CCCGAAGATGAGGTGTCATACCACCTGACTGAAACTAATGGTAAACGTGTTGTGTTGCTTTCAGCTGACGATCAAAAGCTTGAGGTTGCAGAGGGATTATACGCCAAGGTAACAGGCACTATAGAAAAAACACCTACCGGCAAAGATGTGCTGGTTGTTGATAAAATTGTGGTTAGAAATTAAAGGAACTAAATGGCCCAAATAGAATTTAAAAACATAACAAAAAAATATGACTCTTTTGTAGCCCTTGATGATATTTCGTTTTCGGTTGACCAGGGGGAATTTGTGTTTATAGTTGGTCCGTCGGGCGCAGGTAAATCGACTCTTATTAAAATGCTGATTCGTGAGGATACCCCAACCGAAGGGCAGGTACTTTTTAACAATCGTAACGTATTTGAGGTCCCGCAGGCCGAATTGCCTAGTTTACGCCGAAAGATTGGCGTAGTGTTTCAGGATTTTAAAACGCTTGACTCAAAAACTGTTTTTGAAAATGTAGCAGTTGCGCTTGAAGTGGTCGATACTCCCCAAGCAACAATTAACGAAGTGGTGCCGAACGTATTGAACTTGGTTAAGTTGCAAAATAAAGCAAATAGCTTTATGAACCAGTTATCTGGTGGCGAAAAACAACGCCTTGTTATTGCCCGCGCCCTTGCACACGAACCGGACGTATTGGTTGCCGACGAGCCAACAGGTATGATTGACCGCGCATCATCAGACGAGGTTATGGAGATTTTAGCGAAGGTAAATTCACTTGGGACAACCCTAATTATGGCAACGCATGATCAGGTTATAGTAGATAAGTTTAAAAAAAGAGTCGTGCGCATAGAAAACGGTAAACTCGTGAGCGACCACAAAGGAGGCTACAATGGTAACAACTAAGTTACTGCAACGCGAAAAATTGCTTGTTGTGTCTAATATTTCCGTTATGACCATTACTTTTTTAGTACTTGGCATGTTTATCACAACGGTTGCATTTTCACAGACTGCGATTAGGCGGCTTGAAAAACAAGCTTTGGTGACGGTTTTTTTCAAAGATGAATTCCCCGAAGACAATATATTGGCCTTGCAGAAATCATTACTTACGGATGAACGTGTCGCAGGAGTAAATTACGTATCAAAACAAGAAGCATTTGAAATATTTACCGAGCTTAACAAAGACGACCCAATTTTGTTGGAATCAATTTCTGCAAGCATTTTACCGGCAAGCCTTGAAATACAAGCAAAAAGTGTTGATGAACTACCTGTACTGGCAGATGAGGTTAGCAAAATTGATGGGGTTGAAGAGGTTAAGTTTTTTAAGGATGTGATTGAGCGGTTCAAACACTGGAGTAACGTCATTTACATTCTTGGCTTTATTATTGTTGCTTTGTTGCTGGTAATTTCATTCACCATTGTGACTGTAACCCTTCGAATTACTATTTCATCAAAAGGAAAGGAACTGGAGGTTCTGAAACTGGTTGGCGCGTCAGACGACTACGTAAAAAAACCACTTATTCAGCAAGGTATGTTTTTTGGAATTTTTTCCGGCTTTGTGGCGTCACTTGTTATTATTCTAATCTCCCTGGTGTTGCAGCTTTCGGGAGTGTTTACAGGTTCTGTTGAATTTGCGTTTTTACCAAATGTGTTACTAAACCTAATTACTTTTGCGGTATCACTTAGTTTGGTATTGGTGCTATCAGGTGCATTGCTTGGCTACTTTGGCAGTCTTGCGGCAATTAAAAAGTATCTACGTTACTAAATGAACCTTAAGGCTTTTATTACTACATCTCTAATAGTAGGTGCTTGTCTTTGGGGTGCGGTGAACGTATCAACTAGCGTAAGCGCCCACGACGAAGGCGAGAATGACAAGTGGTACCTGCGTATTGGTGGCGATGGGGACGAAGAAGGTGAAGAAGAAGACGACGGCGCCAAAATTGACGATCTGCAGAAAGAAATTGAAGAACTTGAGCAAAAAGTAACAGAGCTGCAGGCGCAAGGTCAAACCTTGCAAAGAGATATTGACCAGCTTGACTCAGAAATTTCGATTACACAGTTGAAAATTCAACAATCACGCTACGCTATAAATGAAAAAATTAAGGAAATTGAAAAACTTGCAGAGGATATTGTTGACCTAAAAGGAAGGATCACAAATCTTGGTGAGGCTATCGCCTATCAGCAGGAGGTTTTAGGCGAACGGTTACGGGCAAGGTACAAGTCACGCGAAACATCACTTGTCCATGTGGTGTTCGGGTCTGACACAATTAACCAACTAATTCAAAAGGCCGAATATTTGAGCGTGTTGGAAAAACAAGATCAAAAACTGCTTGACGAGATGCATGCCACTAAAGAAGCCTTTACTGAACAAAAAGATCTCTTTGAGGACAAAAAAGCCGAGGAGGAAGTGTTAAAGGCAGAGCTTGAGCAGGAAAAACAAAACCAAGAAGCATATAACGCAACGCTTGCCCAAAAACAAAGTGAAAAAGAGTCCCTACTTGCAAAAACTGCCAACGACGAGGCTAAATATCAGGCGCAACTTGAAGACGCACGCCGCGAACTTGCACAAATAACCGGCGCCGCCGGAGTTGTGATTAGAGAGGGTGAGGGCGTTGAAGTTGAAGAAGGCGAGGTAATTGGCACAATGGGCAACAGCGGTTACTCGACCGGTGCACACTTACACTTTGGCGTGTACAGGTATAGTGAAGAGGACTTTTTTAATCAAAGCTCATGGGGCTGGTATTACAGCAACCATAAAAATCCGCTTGATAAATTGGAAAACAGGTCAGTTTATTGGGATACAGGTTGCGGCCATGACCCAAGCGGGCAAACTAATTCCGGAAATGGCAACTGGAGTTGGCCCATGGGTAGTCCGCGCATCACTCAAAACTACGGCAGTAATACCTGCTATAACTACATGTATGGTGGAAATCCCCACCCTGCGCTTGATATTGTCGCGTCGGGTGATATTAGCATTAGATCGGCTGACGATGGTATAGCGTATTTCTGCAGAAATTGCTTAGGAGACGGTGGAAACGGTGTATTTATATTCCACGATGACAACTACATGACGGTATACTGGCACATGCAGTAACTACTTTTACTAGAGTTCTTCCGCTTGGCAATAAATTTTACATAGGCTAAATTTGCATAATGAGAGTTGTGATATATGTGGTATTACTTGGTACAACGCTTCTGTACAACAGTTATACAGGTTATGCGCAGGATTCACTTTTAACTATTACGCCACTTAGCAATGTAACATCGCCTGAAAGTATTCTAATGCTCACAGCAAACCCAACCACGCAGAGCTTTAAGCTCAGACCGGTGTGTAAAAATTGTGGTGTCCATGTCTTTGACGAGCAAACCAAGGGCTGGATTAGTCAAACTGCATTGTGGTCTGAGCTTCCCATTCTTGGTACTACCATAAAATTAAAACTTACAAACCCTTCGCGCGAACTTTCTCAACAATCTGTACAACCGGCACAACTGTTTTTTGAGCTACAAGACCAAACCACAGCCAAAGTTTATACCTCAGCAGAAATTGCTGTCTGGCCCAGCGGTAACAAAAGCTATATATCTTCCTTGAATAGCAGGCTAACAACCCCGTTAGGTGAATCCGGCAACTTAGAACAAAAGGTGGAAAAAGTTAGCTACACACCAAACTCCACTAAAATCTGGCTCAATAACCTAAGCTGGCAACACGGTATTTTGTACTTGATCATATTTTTAGTCTGTGTTGCGCTGGGTATGGTATGGAACAAAGTGGTAAAATTTGCCTATGGAAAAAGCTAAGAATTGGCTTCCGGCTATAATTGTTGCTGCAATAATTTTTTTTGCCTCGGCACAAACCGGCGAAACTGTAGACAACACCGGCTTCACAAAAAACTCATATCACATTGGCGCCCACTTTGTGTTGTACATTTTGTTGTGCATTACCTTATTTAAGGGTACAAAAAATGTTTACTGGGCTATGGGGCTTGCTTTCTTGTACGCAATTTTTGACGAAGTGCATCAGACTTTTGTGCCCGGGCGCTCATTTCAGTATTCTGATATTCTAGTTGATAGTATTGGAATAGCCCTTGCAGGCCTAATTTTATGCAAACCACCAGGCATACTAAAAAACTGGCTGAACAAATAGCCCCCACCCTCACACCCAACACGGTAGTGGCACTATTTGGAGATTTGGGAAGTGGAAAAACTACTTTTACTAGTTATTTAGTGGGCGCCTTGGGTATAAAAGCAATTGTCCAAAGTCCTACCTTTGTGCTTGTCAGAAGATATGCGGGAGACGGCATAAATGGTATAAAAATTGTAAATCATGTAGATTTGTACCGAATTGCAAACGTTAGCGAACTTGCCGATTTGGGACTACCGGAACTTTTTACCGAACCGCACGCCATAACAGTGGTAGAATGGCCCGAGTTGTGCGAACCTATATTACCAAAAAACGCTGTCAGAATAACGTTTGAGTATGTGAGTGAAAATGAAAGAGCCATCAATGTTCAAAATTTATCTTGACACAGCCGAAAGGTACGAAAAGAAAATAAAAATTACCGACATGGCCGACACGGTAATTTTTGAAGAATCAGGTGACCTGGATATAACCTCGATTCTGGCAAAAAAAAGTACCGCTGAAATTTACGCAATATATTTTGCAGACCGCGCCGGATCATTTACCGGCATAAAAATTGGGGTCACCATAACAAATATCTTAAATTGGGCACTTGGCAAAAAACCCGCAAGTGACCAAATAATTCCAAGTTACGGCAAAGAACCAAACATTCAACAACCACTATCGAATGATATAATTCGATCATGAATATTTTGGTAACAGGTGCTGCGGGTTTTTTCGGGTCAAATCTTTCGGAATATCTACTTAACAAAAATCACACTGTTGTTGGAGTTGATAATTTTAATTCTTTTTACAACCCTAAAATCAAGGAACACAACATAAAGGATTTTAAAGCGCACCCAAATTTTACATTGCACAGATTTGATTTGCTGGATACTCAAAAAACCACGGCCCTGTTTGAGACCCATAAATTTGATGCTGTAATTCACCTTGCGGCATGGGCCGGCGTAACAGATTCGCTTGAAAATCCATTAACTTACGTGCGAAATAATCTTGAGGTAACTACTGAGCTTGCAGAGCTTGCGGTTAAACATAAAGTTGGAAATTTTGTGTTTGCCTCAACCTCGTCGGTATATGGGCCGAATTTAACTCCATTTAGTGAGGATATGACTACTGATTATCCGCTTGCACCCTACCCCGCTACAAAGAAAGCGTGTGAGGTAATGCTGTATGGGTACCAAAAGAACTATGGTCTGCCCGTAACCATTTTTAGGATTTTTAACCCTATCGGTCCCCGCCTACGACCTGACTTAGCACTACCAAAATTGTTGCGCTCCTGCTTATATCCAAGCCACCCTTTTCCGCAGTACTGGCAAAACGCCGGCGAAACCGCGCGCGATTACACCTATATTTTGCACATGTTTGAAGCAGTGGATGCAGTACTTGCTCATCCACAACAATATGAGATATTTAACTTGGGCAATTCAACGCCCGAAAAACTCTCAACGCTTATTGACACTGTTGGTAAAGTCGTAGGTAAAAGCCCGGTTATCGAGATTAAAGGTACGAGAATGGGCGAAATGGTGGATACATACGCAAACATTGACAAGGCAAAAAAGGTGTTGGGGTACGATCCAAAAACAACAATGGCAGAATGTGTGCAAATTTATTATGATTGGTTTATGCAACAGGATGAAAACTATCAGAAAGGAGTGTTTTAGATGTTTATTTCAATAATAACTCCGTGCTTAAACGAAGAAAAAAATATCGAGCGTTTTCCGGAAGAATTACTCGCAGTTCTTGACAAATGCGAGTTTAAATACGAGCTAATTGCGGTTGATGATGGTTCAAGCAAAGACAATACGTGGAAAGCGCTTGAGACCCTTGCCAACAAATATCCGCAGGTAACTGCGATTAAGCATTCGCGTAACTACGGCATGGGCGCGGCGTATCAAACAGGGTTTGATGCTTCAAAAGGCGATTACGTTATTTATTACTCTTCCGACTTAGAGATTAGCGCGCACGACATAAAACGCGTTGTTGAAAAGCTTGATGATGGCTATGATGTTGTGAACACAAATCGCAAAGGTAGATGGGAAGAGTCAGGTGAAACATCAACTTTAAGAACATTTCCGTCAAAAATTGCGAACGCATTAATTACCAAAATCTCAGGCGTGAGTGTAAAGGACACCGGCTCTGGCCTAAAAGGCTTTCGGCGCTTTGTGCTTGAAAATCTAAAAATTTACGGGGATATGCATAGATTCTTACCTGCATATTCAAGCCTGTACACCAAAAGAATTACAGAATTTGATGTTGAGTATCACGAACGTACATATGGCCAATCGGCCTACGGTTCACTTAAACGCACTTTTAGTGTTTTTTTAGACCTCTTTACTATGAAATTCATGCTGTCGTTTTCAACAAAACCCTTTAGCATGATGCCGGGGCGCATTTTTGGCTCGGCAGGATTGTTTTTCTTTATTTTAGGCTGTCTTGGCTCTGCATATCTGCTTTTTGTTAAGGTGTTTTTTGCTGAATCAATAGGGCAAAGGCCTTTATTAATTGTAAGCCTAGTGCTGATTATTTTTGGCGTGCAACTTGCAATGACAGGATTGCTAGGTGAATTGTTAATGCGCATTTATTTTGAGGGTAGCGGACGTAAACCTTACATTTCGACTGAGACTGTAAAACAAGGCACTACGCAAAGGCTATTGAATAAAATTCAATAAAAAACCCGATTGCCATAAATACCATCCCAAGAAACGCGTATCTTTGTTCTCTTCCCATTTCTTTAAACACATTTTCGTCAATTTTATGCTCATGCCTAACTTTTTGATGCACGCTAATTGCGGTATAAGAAACTATAATTTTTCCTATAAAATCCAGTGTTAATCCAAAGAGCAACAAATAAGACATCATGAAATTATTGTACTACAAATAGCTTAGTAGCTTAAACTTTCAAGTTTGGGTAACCCGCTGTGTGGTAGTTCTAAAAAATACCCCCGTCCGTAATCAAAAAATCCGGTGTTAATAAACTTGTTTGCCAAGTCAAGTTCGGGAATGTGGCTATGCCCTACGACTAAAACTTCATTAGGTTTTAAATTTTTTTGCGCATATTTTTTCATTTGGTGCTGGGTAAAAACACTTCCGGGATTATTAGGATACCCGGTTTTTTTTACAAGCTGTTCCTGCACCTTTGAACTAATGACAAAAGACTTAAAAACCCGTTCAAAATAAATACCGACATTTGCGTGATACATATCAATTGCGCGCAGCGCAGTGGATAGCATGTGCCCGTGTGTAATTTTGTATACACATTCTTGCGTTTTTACTTCGTAGTCGTAACAAACCTCACTAGCAAACAGTGCTGTTTCTTCACTAAGCCAGCGGGACTCATCGTGGTTACCAATAACATAAATTGTCTTCTTTGACTTTAAGAGCGGAAACAATTGTGTCCACGCCGACTTCACAAACCTATCAAAAGTGGTCGCAGGATATTTCCATAAATCGCCATTTATAATCACGTTTTCGTGTTTTGCTAAGACTTTGCACAACGCATCGAACCTTTTTGGCTCAAATTTGTGCGTTAAGTGTAGATCGGAAATAACTAATGTTGCATGCTTTTTTGACACACGCGTATTGTAACAGACTATAGCACTCAAAGTAGGTTAAAATATAGTCGTGATTAAAAAAATAGCCGGCCGGCTCGATAGCTACACAGTAGTATTTTTGCTTACACTTTTGGTTTTTGCGTTTTTTGGATATGGGCGGCTGGGAAAGGCATCAATTAACAATGACGCGCATTTTTGGTATGAACGCACGCAAAACTTTATGTCGGCAGTACAAAACCGCGAGTGGGGTGAGACTTTGCAAAATCCAAAGCCCGGCATTACTGTGCACTGGCTCTCGGGCATAAGTCTTGAAACTGCACTGATGCTATACGAAAAAATTTACCATTTTAGACCTGAACTTTTTACACACGAAACTTTCTGGGTTGTCCACACCGCAACAATTGGCCCGCTTGTTACTGTAAGCGTGTTGTTTGTAATTGCTTTTTTTGTGTTTTTGACCAAACTGTTCAATAAGCAAACTGCGGTATATGCAACTATTTTGTTGGCATTTCAACCGTTTTTTGTCGGGCTGTCACGCGCCTACCATGCCGACAGTGTTGTTGCGGTATTTATGGTAACTTCCGCTTTGTGTGCGCTGTATTTTACTAGACAAGCAAAAATTAAATACATTATGCTGTCGGGTTTTTTTGCAGGGCTTGCGGTGTTGAGCAAATCGGCGGCGGTCTTTATTTTGCCATATGTTGGCCTGGTGTTACTGCTTGATTGGTGGTTTGAGAGAAGACCAATTTTGCTATATATAAAAGCATTTTTGTTGTGGCTCGTGCTTAGCATACTCACATTTGTACTTATTTTTCCGGACATGTGGATTGAGCCACTGCAAAACCTTAAGGAAATATTTATTTATGAAGGGTTGTACCTGGCAACCACCGGTCGTGATGGCGTAAATGGCTTTTTGTATTATTTTGAACCCATCGGACGCATTCTTACACCGTTCTTACTATTGTCTTTTGTGGCCGGACTTATTGTAGTAATAGCCTGCTTCAGAAAATATGATAAAGCACAAAAAAAGCTGATCTTGTTTGTCTTGGGGTACCTGTTTTTTTATTTTGTGCAAATGTCGCTTGTGAAACAAAAAATGGACAGATATATGCTGCCAGCGCTTCCATTTATGGCACTGGTTGGTGGGGTAGGACTTACCTACTTGAATAACTATTTTGGGAGGTTTTTGCCCAAACACCTGTTTTTGGTTGGCGTTTTTGTACTAAATCTGGGCTTTATTCTGTACTACTATCCAAATTATCTTATATTTTCAAGTGAGGACGGCAAAGATCAATTTGGCTGTTCGCTGTGCAGTGACATTGGTGATTACTTAAACTCCAAACCTAACGCCAGCGACCTTAAAATCATTAGCGTTTCTACTAAAACACACCGCATAAAACCCTTTGTGAAAGGCAAAGTTTATACTCAGCACGAAACCCTGCCGGACGGATGGACACCTGAATATCTGGTGGCTTCCACAACCGAAACTGTGCCGGCAAAATATAGCTATTGTATGCTAGAAAAAACCATTTCTTTTAGAGGGACTGATTACTGGCATATTTATGCGTGTAAGAATTCTTTGCCCGAACCGACTGACCAAAATACTTACCAATCAATAATTACCGACGCAAACGTGCAGAAGATTGAGCTCGAAAACTTAACCGAAGATGACATAAGTGCCACAGCCTACATTTTAAAAAAGGATGATGTGTGGTATGAGGTAATTGTGGCACAGCTTCCCGAACCGCCGGAAGGCACAATATACCAAGCTTGGCACACACAAGAAAAAGAACCCCCAGCGCCTTCGATTTATAGAAAAGATTTGCTTTACTATGTTGACAACGGCCACAGCAATGGATATGTTGCCCAGTATTCGTACATGGATCTTGATTATCTTACTGACTACACTGGTATTGTTGTAACCCTGGAAGCAGTACTTGACGATACACCAGAAAAGTATATTTTTAGCGGGACTGTTACCAAGACGCAAAACTAAAAAATAAAGGCCCTCTTGGCAATCCTGTCAAAAGAGCCCCTCGAGCTATTCGTTATTCAACCAATACAACTGAATCACCCTCTGCAAATTCCCCCGTTTCTATTACCTTAAGCCTTATGCCTCCCCTAATGCCTGCAAAAGCTTGCATAAAGCCCGATATGCCTGCTAAATCTGGCAACCTGCAAGGGGTGCAGATCTCGGTAACCTCAGCAACCACCGAATCACCAATGTTGAGCCTTTTGCCTATCAAGGTATTGGCCTCTAAGAAAGGTGTGATTTCCTGCACAAATCCGCTGACCACAATTTGCCTTCTGGTTTTATCCCACCCAAAAGGAACTTGTAAGCCTTTGTTGGCTTCTGCTATTAACTCGGCAAAGATCATGGTCAGGTGCCTGTTTCCCAACCTAGTCTTGTGGGTACCGGTCATACCTTCATATCTGTCGCCAACGAGTCCGGTAGCTGAAACTACCGCGCGCGATATTTTGAACATTGGTGCTCTTGCTTCCGGTGCAATATAAATTGCTTCGACTCTTCCAATCATTTCTTGTCTCCTTTGGAACTTGAATTAGATGGATCTACTATTCTTTACAGTAGCTTTTTTTGGTAATCATAGATAGAC
>CAYXGU010000025.1:0-10372 GCA_964464645.1 uncultured Candidatus Saccharibacteria bacterium | reverse complement strand
ATACTCTTCATAAACCCGAAGTACGCCTTGGCGACGATCTTGTTATTGAATTTAAGCCCCAGCAGACATTTTATAGATTCTTTTTTCTTAGCATATGTGTTGGACTGGCATGCGCATTGTATTTGGGGTCTGTCTTAGCTTATTTACTATTCAAGAAGGTGTGGAGAGTAAGATGACTACAAAACAGTATTTAGTGTCGATTCTTGTGATTGCCTTATTTTCTGTTGTATCACTAACTTGGTTTCATGGACAAGAATTTATAGGCGGTGGGGATAATGAATCCAGTATGGATGTTAGTAAATTTTTAACCAATATAAATGCTGGATGGCGAGCCGAGATAAATACAGGTACTAGGGAGTTTAGAATGCAAATGCACTTGCCGCTTGCTTTTTACCAATTAATTGAAGAGAATTTTGGATTTCCGCCCTCAATAATTTCACATATAAGACTGTTTCTTTCGCTTTTTATACCTGGTGTATTTATGCTTTTATTCCTTAATCGTCTTTTTAAAAATAGCGTACATTTTTTAGCAAAGCTTTGTGCATCCTTGTTTTACGTATTTAATCCGTACGCAATGTTACAGCCTCTCGGAATTGTAACAACCAAATTTCCAGTTTATTTGTCGATGCCCATACTTGGCTATTTTGTGCTTGCAATTGTTGAAGCTAAATCACTTGAAGACAAGTTTAAGTATGGATTGTTTCTTACTATATGTTCAGTATTATCTGTTGGAGCGTTTGGAAATATTGCAGAAGTAGCCGCCTTGGTAGTTGTTCTTGGTTCACTTGCTGTATTTGGACTATTTACCAATTCTCAAAGAAAAACAAATTTAGGTGTGTTTTTGCTTGTAGGGGTATTTGCATTCCTAATAAATTTTTGGTGGATATACAGTTCAATTTATAGTCAATTTTTTATGCGTGAAGATTTTGCAAGACAGGTTGCAAACTTTGATGCTGGTGGAACATTTGTGTTTGATGCCCTAAGACTTTTTGGGTTTTGGGCATTACCCTCTTACTTTAATAAGGTTTTGTATTACCCTTTTGGGGAGTTGTATTATGAGTTTTGGGTTGTTGTACTGACTTATATAATTCCTGCGGTAGTTTTTTTTCCACTAATATATGTGTTGCTGCCTAAAAAGAGAAAGGATCTGACGCTTAACTCTGGAATTAAATTTGCCTTATTTCTTGCGTTAATGGGTATTTTTTTAATCAAGGGCAGAACTGGAGTTTTAGGCTCATGGTATTCATATTTGTACGACAATATTCCACTGTTCAGAATTTTTAGAGAACCGTTTTCTAAGTTTACGCTAATTAATGTTTTTGCATATTCCCTTCTAGTAGCAGCAGGATTACATCTTTACTACAATTTGGTCAAATCAAAATATAAAGCAGTGGGCTATGTTGTATTTGGAGCGTTTGTTACAGCTCTTGTGCTTATTAGTTTTCCAATGTTTAATGGGCAAATTGTCAATACATACGTTTATGGCCAAATAAAACAAGGTGCAGTCAGGGTACCTGAATACTGGAAGGAATTTAACAACTACACGGCACAAAAAGAACTGGACGGTCGTGTACTAACACTTCCAAAAAATGATTATTACTACAAGAGTTTTATCTGGCCCTCAGGCTTTTCAGGTCGGCCATATTTTATATTCCTGGATGCAACCGCAATATACTACAACATGGTGGAGCCGGTGACACGAGGTGAATTAGTAATTAATGAACTTTACGACACTATCGAAAAATATCTATTTACTAAGGATCAGACAGAACTTAATAAAGCAATAAATCTAGCTCGGATACTTAGCGTAGGCAATGTGTTACAAATGAATGATTACGATTGGCTTAGCAACATAAATAAAAATATCTGGGCTCGTGAATCGGTATCAGTGTTTTACGAAGCGCTGATAGAAGAAAGCGTGCTTATACAAGAGGCCACATTTGGATTTCTATCGGAAGATTATTTGTCGACTATTCCGTTTATTTCTGGTGTTGGGGAGGTTTATAGATTTGATGAGGATGCAGATACAGCCACTTTATTAAAGACCTTTGCAAACAAACCTGGGCTTGAGTGGTACTCCTTAGATGCTAACTTTAGCATTCCAAGAATTTATTCTCCGACTAAATTTTATGTTTATAAAGATACAGCCGATATGTTTAATTTAATGGGTGCAAACCCTTCCCTAGACGAGTATCCCGTATATATTGATGAAACAGTGGCCGCACAGGATATACATGTAAGTGATAAAAAATTGACCGTACCATTTACTAAGCTTTCAGATGCTATTTATTTGGTAAATTTATACAATCTTGATAATAGAGTGCTGCTTGTTTTTAACGAAAATTTTGATGCGGGGTGGGGAATTTATCAAAATTGTGATCTAATATGTACAAACCCAATATTCGCAAAGCACATTTTGGTAAACTCTTATGCGAATGCATGGGTATTTGATAAAGATCAGCTTTCGGGCGATACTGTATACATAGTGCATGAGGCTGAAACGCGCTTATTGAAAGGAGTTGCAGTATCCGTTTTGTCATGCGGTTTACTAATTGTTATATCGATCATTTTATATGTCAAAAGTAATAAGAAACCTAAAGTCGGCAAAAAACCTTAGAATTATTGGTTTTGCTTGTATATTTTTTTGCCTAGTGTTTGTGGGTCTAATGTTTCGGGAAGGGCACAAATATCAAAGCTTTTGGCTTGGGCTGTTTAGTGCACATACGATTGAAAATTATGCACAAGCAGCGTATGTACTTTTAGTTGCAGGTTTTGTATTTGCACTTCTTGGCGATAAATATGAGCAAAATTAAAAATCTTTCGTACAAATTTGGGCGTGTAGTGCTAAAACACAGATTTCACTTACTAATTATGCTTTGTGTAGCATACATTATTTCGCTCTATGTTCAGGTATCAACCTATATTGATTTTGCACTTCTAATTTTACTAATACTTGTAGTACAGGCATTTATTAGTGAAGGAGACAGATTAGTTAAACCAGGATTTTGCTTAATTGGGATTTCTGCGCTTTTGCTAATTTTTGGTCTTGAAGCATATGCTGAGCGCATTGCCCTACTGGGAATTCTAATTATTTCAATAGATGTTTTTAGGGAATTACAATTATTTATAAAGGAAAAATAATGTGATTATATTGGGTGGATTAGAAGATCAAATCGCGCTTCTTGTCTGGGGTAAGGTGTCTGATGGACTGTTTAGTATTCCGGTCGAATTAGCAAATTTTCCACAGTATCAGGAAATGTTTTGGTGGTTATTATCGCCATGGAACTCAACAAGCCCATTGTTAGAGCTATTGCTTTCGGTAACATTATCACTTGCTGGTGCAAATGGGGTACTATTACTTTCCGCATTATTTACACTCGCAACTTTTTTATCGGCCTATCTGTTGTTTAGGAGATTAAGATTTGGAGTTTTTTTGGCTCTTGTTTATACATTTTCAGCATATTTTTGGAGTCACCTCGGTATTCACCTGTCATTAATGCAGCTTTGGATTTATCCAATCGCATTCTTATTGATAGACAAATATCTTTGCGAAAGACCAAGCCTAAAAGGTAGCCTAGTGTTGGGTACTTTTTTTGGAGTTTCGGTTCTTTGTTCAAATTATCTTGGGGTATTTTTAATTATTTTTTATGTAATCTATTTTGTGTTGTTTGAAGTTTATACTCTAGCTACAACTAGGCAATTCGTAAAAAAAAGATACTTAGTCTTTTTGAGTTCGCTTATTTTAATGACTGTAATAGTTGTGCCATTTATTTTTTCTTACTTAAAACTTAATTTTGTGCAGACGGATGCTCAAACTGTTTCCAATTATAAAGTAGTTCGTCCATTTGAAGATTTTGTATATTTTAGTACCAGGCCCTGGTATTTTTTTATCGCGTCTCCTAAAAATCCAGTCCTTGGAAGGTTCGCATCACAAAGTTTGGATACACTAAAAAAATCTAATTATTTTTTGGCGGATGATTATATAGCTACAGAGCATGTTGCTAGCTACTTTGGGCTTTCACTTCTAGTACTGTTGGCCATGGTTACTATTCTGTCTGTTGGAAAACAGCTACCGTTTGAACTTAGGCGAAAAGTAAGTGTGCTCTATGGTAGTGTGTTTACCCTATTTTTATTTTCTTTACCGCCTTATTTTACTTTAGCTGGTACTAAAATTTGGACACCGGGATATGTTATCTATTTGTTCCTACCAATGTTTAGAGCAACATCTAGATTAAGCGTGCTAATGCTACTTTGCTTGCTAGTGATCATTGGTTTGTTAATAACCAATTTACTAAAGACCGCGACGCCAAAAGTTGCAAATTTTCTAAAAATGACTGTACCGGTGTTGTTACTTTTCACATTAATGGAGACTTTCATTCCACCAGATTTATATAGGCCAGAAAAGCCATCTGCATACGTATATCTTCGTGATAGTACTCCACACGACACCATGTTTGTTGTGTATCCATACTCCAAATCTACGGACGCTTTGTTTTGGCTTGACATACATCGTAGACAGCTTATGAACCTAAGAGGTTATAGAAATTCAGACTATGAAGCCGAGGACCTAACGGAGGATCTGATTCTCCCGGAAGGCATTGCAAATGCAAGTGACCTTGGAGCTGATTATTTATTGGTGTATGAAGATATTTCAGAAAGTGAGCTGGTGTACTTTATGACCAATCCATTATTGGAACTTGAGCAGAAAGTCGAGGAGGTTTATATTTTCAAAACGCTAGAACCAAATGACTAAAAATTTAAGATTTTTTTTAATGCCCTATGTTATACCGCGCTACTACATATGGAAATCTGTTTCCAGCTTTGTTGCTAAACACAAGTTCACTGGAACTTTACTTGACATTGGCTGTGGACAAAAGCCATACGCATATTTGTTTAAGGACGTGAGTCAATATACAGGTATAGATTTTGAAAGTTACTCTAGTAACAAGAATTTCACAGGTTCCAAGCCGGATGTTTTTTTTGACACAAAGTACAAGAAAACATTAGTTTTACCATTTTCGGATTGTGCTTTTGACAACTGTGTAGCGTTTCAGGTTCTTGAACACCATCCAAATCCAGAGTTGTTTATTAGAGAAATAATTCGCGTAACAAAACCCGGCGGTCTAATATTAATTACCGTCCCGTTGCTTGGTGGAGTACATGAAGCTCCGCACGACTATCAAAGATATACTGAGTTTGGCTTGAAAGAGTTATTTTTAAATCAACCAGTAAAACTTAAAGAACTAGTCGGATATGGTTCTATAAGTTCTGTAATGGCAAGTTTGTTTAACGAATACGTAAACGGTATCGCTATTAGAAACAAATCCTGGTATTTTTTTGCGATAATATTGTATTTGCCCGCTATGCTATTTCAGTACTCTAGTATTTTAGTTGATAAGGTGTTGCTTGCTGATTGGTTAGTATTAAACTATACCGTTTTAGTAAAGAAGAATAAATGACAGCACTATTGTTGCACGAATTAGGGCATATCATTGCATACTCCTTTTTTGCACTGTTAATTTTAGCAGGTGCAAAAAACTATTGTACCTACAAAAATTTTCTGATTGGACTTGTAGTGACAATTTTAATCGATCTAGATCACTTTGTTGATTATTTCTTGTACACGGGTATCGGCTTTAATATCAGTGACTTTCTGGCTGGAGCGTACTTCGACTCTTCTCAACGAGTAATAGTTCCGTTACATTCTTGGGAGATTGTAGCGCTTTTGTTAATTGCATTCATGATTTTAAAAGATAACCAAAAATATAGTTTTATTTTGTTCATAGCGCTTGGACTGGGTGTCCACATGTTCTTTGACGTTATTTATTATGGTTTTAATTGGGATGTGTACTTTTTGAGTGTGCGCGCGCTCAATAATTTCAGCATTTTAGTTTTTGTGCCATAATATTGGCATGAAAACCTTTTGTCAGATTGTTGTGCTTGCCACCGCAGTCTACTTTCTGTCTTGGTTTTGGGTTTATAAAAGTGGCATAAATCCATTGGCTATTCAGTCAGAAGACACCATCCCAGCTGTTTTTTTGCCCGTTACATTAATTAAGCACCAGACTTTGTATGCTGATCCGTACTACCAGATGATTTTAGACCGTTACCCTCACCCTGACGATAAAGAACAGACCAAAATGCTCACCCCATTTTATTTTAGGCGCATTCCCGCGGCATCAAAAACTCTCAAGACTCAATTTCCTACAGTTGTAAGTGCAAACAACCAGGTGCTTTCAATGTATCTTAAAGACACTTCGGAAAACTATCACTATATTTCCGCATTTCCAATCATGTCCGGTTTATTGGCTGTTCCGGTTTATGTTGTGCCGTTGGTGATGGGTATGGTGGTAACGTGGGAAAATTTGTTTTTGCTTTCGCACCTAGCATCAGCACTAATTGTTGCTTTTGCGGGCGGGTTTTTTTATTTGTTGCTCAAAAGACAGTTTCAGTTAGGTGAAAAGCTTGCGGTGCTACTAACGGCGGTTTATTTGTTTGCCACCATAAACTATGCTCTTATTTCACAGGCGCTTTGGCAACACGGCACAGTTCAGCTGTTCTTAATTATTGGCTTGTCGTTTTTACTGAAATTTACAGCTAAAAGTACCGAAAAAAACTCGTTAGCGGCACTTTACCTGTCCGGATTGTTTTTTGGCTTGGCTGTGCTGTCAAGACCAACCGCCGCCTTAGTTTTTCCATTTATGTTCTTGTTAATCTACCAGGCGCTCGCTCACTCACCTCGTATTTTTGTAAAAAGCTGTATTATTTTTACGCTTGGATTGGTGCCGGTACTTGTATTTTTTGCCTTCTATAACCAAGCTTTTTATCATACCGTGGCAAACCAGGGATATGCGAATCAAATATTTGTAAGCTGGAAATCAAACATTTTTGAAGGTTTTGCCGGTCAGCTTTTTTCGCCTAGCAAAGGCGTGTTTGTTTATTCACCGGTGTTGTTGTTTAGTTTTGTAAGTTTGTGGCAAGTTGTGCGGTATCGTCATTGGAAAGAAGACGCAAAGTATTTAGTATTTGCAGGTGTTGTAGTTTTGCATATCGCAATTTTGAGTATGTGGAAACATTGGTATGGCGGTTATTCATATGGGTATAGGATGGTGTCAGACGTCTTGCCGTTTTTAGTTTTGCTATCGGTACCATATATTACAAGCCCGTTATTTATTAAAACCAGACTACTTTTTTACGGCACAGTAGTGTTTTCAATTCTGGTGCAGGTGCACGGAATAATTTTCTTCGACAGTATTTGGCATGCCGCCTACGACAAAGGCTTTGAAGACACCGGATGGTTGTGGTCGGTCAAAAACAGTGAGTTTGCTTTTAATATTAGGCGAATCTTGGTAAAATTGAGCCTGCTTGAAAAAGCCTGCCCCGTTTGTCTTCCACATGAACTCAACTGACGAAAAATACAACATTATTTGCTTATCTAACCAACTTTGGGATTTTCCGAACTGGACAAATAAACGGCATGTGATGGATCGACTTGCCAGGCGCGGGCATACAGTACTATTTGTTGATCCGCCTATAAATTTAGGCTTTGTATTTATTCGACAATTGAGCAGGGGGTATTGGTCCGTAAAAAGAATTTTAACTCAAGCAAAAAAAGATGACTGCGGCGCTGTAATTTTTTCACCTGTTAATTTTTTACCGTTCTATAAAATTACAACCAAATATCATCTAGCTAGACTCAAAAAACTTGCGCGCAAAAACTTTGATCCCGCAAGAAAAACAATCTTATGGATATACCATGTGCAGGCAAGGCCGTTATTTATGTATGTTGATGGGGTTGCGCATGATGTGCTGGTTTATGATTGTGTCGATAATTATTCTGCCATGGTGCAGAAAGCCTCCGCCTTTTCTACCCTTATTCCACAAGAGGAAGTTGCAGCCCAAGAGCAAAAACTTACAAAGCAAGCCGATGTTGTTTTTGTAACTGCGCCCGGCATCCTAGAGAAATTAAAGGCATTTAACACTAATGTCCACTTTACGCCTAATGTTGGTGATTATGAGCGCTTCAAAGACACTAAATCCTTGGCTAACGAGCTCCCGGAGGATCTAAAAGCAATCCCACGCCCACGAATTGGGTACATTGGCGCGCTAGACTCTTATAAATTTGACTTGGAGCTTGTGAAAAAAGTTGCTATGGATCACCCTACATTTCACTTTGTTATTATTGGTCCTTTTGCGTTAAAAGATAAGGAAGGTACTAAAGAAGGCCTTGGTTTTGAAGGCCTACAAAATGTGCATTTTTTGGGGTCTCGGCCATATGGGCAAAAAGCCCACTATTTAGCAGGCTTTGACGTGGATACTATTCCGTATGTGTTAAATGACTACACTGTTGGCGGGTGTTTTCCGGTTAAGTTTCACGATTCATTAGCCGCAGGGTTACCAGTAGTTGTAACAGATTTACCGGCATACTTACCGTTTAGGGATGTGTGCTACATCTCGAAAAATTACGAGGAGTTTTCAAAAAACATTGAACTTGCGCTTCGCGAAGATTCGCCCGATAAGATTAAACAACGGCAGGCTATTGCTAAGGAAAACAATTGGGACGGAAAAGTTGATAAGATGCTTAGGATAATTAGTGAAAAAAAGCTAGCGAAATAGTTCTGCTGAAGTAAAATTTGCTGCACCCGTATCACTGCTATAATGATTAGTAATATGCGCGTACTATACACGCTAAATTCTGGACAACCAGGCGGAATGGAAAGACATGTACTAGATTTGGTGACAGGTATGGTATCGCGCGGTCATCAGGTTTTTGTATGGTGTAATGAGGGACCTATTACCAAGTGGTATACGCAAGCCGGCGCTGAAGTAACTGTAGCTAGCTGTGTTGATCTTGATCCACGGTATATTTTTGCTTTGTATAAATTTTTAAAGCTTCACAAAGTAGACGTTATTCATGGGCACGAGCTAAAAGTTTATGCAAATGCACAACTTGCGGCAACACTTGCAGGCACTAAGGCAAAAGTTTTTCATATTCATACACCATTTTCTGAATGGCCGATTTCTGATTTTAGGAAAAAGCTATACTCGTTTTTTTATCCGCGTACGCTTAGGAGGTTTAACGCGGTAGAAATTGCACTTACAGACTCGCGCAAGCGGGTAAAGATGCAAACAGGTATTGATGAAGCAAGACTGGTTGTTATTCCTAATGCGGTGGATCTTGAACGATTTACTTTCTCGACCCAGACACGAGCTGATTACAAGAAAGAAATACAAAAAAAATACAAACTGCCAGCCAAATTTACGTTTGGATTGATAAGCAGAATGACCGAAGAAAAAGGGCACAAAGTACTACTTGAAGCATTTTATAGATTTCTAGATTATAAAGAGGTTGAGCGGGAAAATGTACATTTACTACTTGCCGGTGGCGGCGAGCTGGAAAAGTTAATAAAGGCACAAATTGCAGAGCTGGGGCTTACCAAACATGTTACCTTAACGGGAAGGTTTGATGATAGTGAACTTGTTAAGCTGTATGTAGCACTAGATGCTTTTGTATTTCCGTCGTTTGCAGAGGGGTTTGGAATAGTGTTAATTGAAGCTATGGCCAGTGGTTTACCTATTATCTCGTCAAATCTCGAAGTATTGGAAGAAGTTGGCGGCTCGACCATGTTTGCGTACTTTGACGTCGGTAATGCGCAAAATCTTGCCGAGAAAATGCACAACTTGTATAGCAAAAAAGACGTCCTTTCAACAGTAGGTGAGTCGGCAAGACAACGTGTACAGGCGTTATACACATTAGATAAATTTACAGATGCATACGAGTCACTCTATACAAAACTCTTGGAGGCAGCACAATGAAAATTTTAATGCAGGGCAGAGTTGGACTGTTTGACCCTGACGGTGGTGGCGGAGACAGGATTCAGCTTGAGAATACTGCCAAAGAGCTGCAAAAACTTGGAATTGAGGTTGATACAAGTATGGCTCTAGACACAGATTATTCACCTTATGACTTAATTCATGTTTTTCAGTTGGATTGGACTCCGGAAGTTTACATATATGCACAAAAAGCCAAAAAAGCCGGTAAACCATTGGTGTTGTCTCCTATTCATCACAACGTTGCCGAAGTAAAAAAATTTGACGACAACTATGTGTTTGATTTCCGTAGATTATCAAGGTTGTTATTTAAGGATCAATTTAGGCGCGACACCGTTAAAAATATTTATAAATCGCTACTCGACAGGCGAAAACTCAAACCAACTTTGCTTAGTGTCAAGCTTGGGCTAAAAAACATGCAAGCCGAAGCACTTAAGCTTGCAAATGTTGTCCTTGTACAAACCACGCTGGAAGCTGAAGATCTAAAAGATACTTACCACATTGAGTTCGACTGGCAAAAAGTGGTAAATGGTGTTGGGCA
>CAYXGU010000024.1:0-11833 GCA_964464645.1 uncultured Candidatus Saccharibacteria bacterium | reverse complement strand
TAGTGTCGTCGATACCAAGCACCTTAACCTTAATTTCTGACCCAACACTGTAGTATTCACCCGGGTTGCTTACCTTTTCCCACGCAATCTCACTAATATGTACAAGCCCCTCGACTCCGTCTAGATCAACAAAAAGCCCAAAAGGCATAACGCCGGTCACAATGCCTGTTAGCATGTCGCCTTCTTTAATGTCGGCGATCTTTGACTTTCGTGCCTCGTCGCTATAGTTTAAGTTTGCGTCTTTTTCTGACAGCACTAGGCGGTTTTTGAGTCTTTCCTGCTCAATTACTTTTACTTTTAGTACTTTTCCTGCCAATACTTGTAGCGATGATTTTAGTTCGGCCTCACTGCCGCTGGCAGTTTTTGCCATATCGTTTGCAAAATGCACTCTGTCTAGGTGCGATAATGGCACAAACCCCCGAAGACTCATGCAATCAACCAATAATCCACCTTTTGTGTACTCAAGAACAGTAACTTCTAGGACCGAACCATCCTTGAAAGCATCTTCAATTACTTTCCATTTCTTATCTTTCTCAGCTCTTTTGAGTGACAGAACTATATAGCCCTGATCATTCTCAGCCTGAATCACCATTGCTAATGCATTGTCACCTACTTTGATATTTTTATATGATTTATCAGTGTCAATTAGCTCATCACCGGAAACAATTCCCTCACTTTTTGCACCAACATCAAGTAAAATCTCGCCATGTCCAACACTAACCACCACTCCTTGAACTAAATCACCATAATTAAATTGTTTAATTTCTACGTCGTCTTTTAACAGACTGGCCATCTTTGAATCGGCCTTTTTTACATATCGTGCTTTTGCCATAAATTTAAGACTAAAAAATCGCTTTAAAAACTTGATACTTACAGGCTTATTCCGGAAAGCGAAACCGGCACAAACTTGCGAGGGAATTATAGCCATAAAAAGTTTATATTACAAGCCAAAAGACTTGGAACGACTACTCATTTTGTGGTAGCATAAAACAGTGAAAAGTCCTGCCATTACAAGTATTGTTGAGCATAGATATGTTCAAGCTAACAAGAAAATAAAAGTTCCCCGACAGCACCCTAATAAACATGTACTTGTGCTTGCAACAGGAGCTTTTGTTATTACTCTGTTGGTAGGGGTTTGGCAGCTGGCGCTAGCTATGAAAAGCGTGCATGCCGCAGCAGATCCGTGGACACAAACTGACTGGTCAGGCGGAGACAGTGAGGGTACAGTAGTTACTTCAACTGTTACAACATATGACTCTGCAACCAACATAGATGTAAGCACTGCAGGAGAAATTAAACTAAATAATGCAGAAATTGCTGTGTTAAAAGGAACACAGTTATCGGACGATACAACAAACTTTAATGTTTCATCAAAAATTGCTCTTAAATTTAATACTTCACAAAGCTACAACAACAACACATTTAGTTATACGGGTGGCAGCCCAACTCGTTTGACAGTGGACGTAGACGGAGATTACTTTGTATCGGTAACTTTGCCACTTTTAAGTGACTCCCTAGTCACAACACAACGAAATGCAGTTGAACTTGAAGTACGGGTAAATGGTGTAAAAAAAGATGTTGGTGTAGGTAGATCGTCGCATATCAGAAACACTTCTCAAAACGAGGGTTCCAGTCACTTGGGTGTATTGCTTGAAGATTTGTCGGCAAATGATTATATCGAGGTTTTTATTGTCAGAACAACTACTGAAGCAACTAACACACTTACGAGCGCGTTCACATTGTATGCCGAACGCATTGCCAGCTCAGAGACGATTTTTGCTGCAACCGGTACACAAACAACATCAGGAACAAATCTAAATACAACAGTTGCTCCAATGCAGTGGGATGAAAGCATTAAAGATTCGGGATACACCCATTCGGCAAGTTCAGAAACGGTTACTATTGATACGGCCGGAAATTACTTTGTGGCAGTAAACATTCCATTGGGCGGCGCAGTCACCAGAGGAAACATTACAGGTAAAGTATTGCTTGACGGCTCAGTTGTGGACGGTGGCTGGTTTCAACAAGGTTACATTAGAAATTCAGAAGGACATGTTGATAGTTCTATTCACTGGTCAGGTGTTGTTACTACATCCAGCTCAAACCAAAACCTAACTGTCACAGTTGAACAAGAAGCGGCAGCAGGCACAATAACGGTTGACAGCGAAAAAGCTACATTATTTATTCAAAAACTTCGAGCAGACAACAACTATATTTACCATGGCGAAGCAACACAGGTTGGTAGTTCAAGCAACGACTGGAGCCCAGCTTCCAAGAGCACTGTCCTGTGGGCAACAGATAATATAATAGATACAGATACGTATACACACACTCCAGGATCAAGCACTATTACTGTAGACACTGCCGGAGATTACCTACTGTCATTTAACTTGGCGGGCATAGGGGGCGGTGCACGTGCCAACCCAAAGATTACAGTACAAGTTAATGGTTCTGATGTAACGGGAGCAGAAGCAAAATCTCACTACATACGAAACACCAGCAGCCACAACAGCGCGTCAGATCAATTGCTGGTACCACTTGTCGGTTTGTCAGCCAACGACACAATAACCATAAGCGTCGAAGAAGAAGGTGCTGCAGGTACAGTAAATGATGCGACTCCGACGACTCTCTTACTTTGGAAAAAGACCTATCCGGATTCCGGAACTTTAACATCAAATGTCTTTAATGCTGAATTCCCTGCCAACTGGGACACTGTCACATATACAACAGGGGGCACTGGAACAGTTACTTTCAAAGCCAGAACTGACAGTAGTAGCGACATGAGCGGTGCGCCAGATTGGTCAACATGTAGCAACATAACATCTGGTAGTGAATTGTCATCAGATGGATGTGTGACAGATACTGACCAATATATCCAGTATCAAGTGACTTTGACACCAAGCGCAGGTAGCACCCCAACATTTCAAGATGTGTCGCTTGATTATGAATCAAGCGATCAGACAGCACCCACAAGCAATGCAAGCAGTGTTAGCTTTAGTAACCCAGCATATTTAGGAAACGACGACTGGACCGCAAGTGAGCCCACAATTTCCTGGAGTGCAGGCGCAGACAACATCGGAGGTGTAGGACTATTGGGTTACTGTGTTGCTTTGGATGAATCATCTGATAGCGTGCCTGGAAGCGGGGATGCCACATCGGATGTACTTGACCCCGAAACAACAGGCGGATTGCTTACAGGTATTGACGATGGTGTATCATTTTCATACTGTGACTATATTGTCACCGGTACCAGCTTGAATCTCTCATCACTTTCAGGATTATCATTCACTACAGATAAGCAATATTTCTTTTCAATAAAAGCCGTCGATTTAGGCGGTAATGTCTATACAGGCGCATCTAACACTTACCAGGATCTTATTTCCTTTAAATATGATGCAACTGCACCTACCAATGTGACATATATTAGCGCACCAAGTATAAACTTTGGCTCTGTTGATGATATGACATTTAGCTGGCCGTCGAGTGGTAACTCCACATCCTCTGACAATAACGCCTCAGGAAT
Organism: uncultured Candidatus Saccharibacteria bacterium; assembly: GCA_964464645.1. GTDB lineage: Bacteria > Patescibacteriota > WWE3 > UBA101185 > UBA10185 > CAYXGU01. Next base: position 8,310 of record CAYXGU010000024.1, on the reverse strand, counting down.
TCTTGGCTGGCAATATCAGGTAAACTCAACAGCCGGTACTTGGAAAGGTACTGACACTCACGCCGACTACGGATTTGATTATTTACCGCTCGACGGCAGTTCGTATTCACATAACTTAAACGATGCCGAAGATGGAGGCGACATTATTGTAGGTGACAATATAGTATATTTTAGGTCAATTGATGTTGCTGGTAATTTTTCGTCTTCTGGCACATACAGAACCGCCAGTTTGGCATATGGCGGTGACGCCCCGACCTTTGATATAGCCTGCGACCTGTCTACAGGAGTTACTATCACACCAAGCACCAGTACAGCAAACTCATTTGCTTTATCATGGAATGCAGCAACCGCCAACGGCGGAAATTCTCTTGATAGCTACTACTATATGATTAACGTAAGTCCCCCATCATCTATTAGCACACTTACAAGCAATAGTTCGATTTATATCCCAACAACTTCAACCAGCGTCTCTGCAGGTGCTTTAACCGGTGCGGTCAAAGGCACAAATACGGTTTACGTCGTAGCCACAGATGATGCTGACAATTATTCACAAAGTAACTGTATCAAAGGTACATTTACGCTTAATTCTACCCTACCGGATCCTGTACAAGACCTAATTGCGACAGACTCATCAATAAAATCAGAGGAAATATGGCGTGCAACTTTAACTTGGACTGCACCAGATTATCAGGGAGCCGGAGGACTTACATATGTAATTGAACGTAGTACTAACAACTCTTCTTGGTCAGAAATCGGCGAAACAACAGGTTTTTCATATACTGACACTGTCACAACTTCTACACTGTACTATTATCGCGTCGGGGTGTATGACACTACTACAGAATCAACAAACGACCCAACATACGCTACCAGTGTAGATATAACACCAACCGGCAGTTATGATGAACCCCCCGAACTAACATCTGAGCCTGTTGTTACAAATATCACTACAAAACGCGCAACCATATCATGGGGCACATCCCGAACATCAGATTCTAAGGTACAGTACGGCACAAGTAGCGGTGATTATTTTGACGAAGAACCGTCAAATTCCACGCAAGTCACTGATCATGAGCTTGCACTTTCAAACTTAAGTCCGGGTACGAATTATTATTTTGTTGCAAAATGGACAGATGAGGACGGCAACACCGGACTTAGTGACGAAATAGAATTCACAACTGACCCCGCACCGGTTGTGAGTGAAGTTAAAGCAACAAATGTAAGTATCACAACTGCAACAATAGAATTTACAGTTGAGGGTGCAAGCACCGCAAAACTTTATTACGGTGAAACAAACACGTTTGGTGGAGTAACCGAAATTTCCACATCAACTGAACAGGCTACCTACGCCGTCAATCTTAGCGGACTGGCAGATGGTACAAAATACTTCTACAAAATAAATACTTTTGATTCTGAAGGTGATGAGTATGAGGGCACTGTACTTGATTTCACAACACTGGAACGGCCTAGAATTAGCAACGTGCAAATTCAACAAGTACTTGGCACTGCACAACCTACGGTACTTGTGACTTGGGAGTCCAACACCGAAATTTCAAGCATAGTTACCTACTACCCCACAGACAATTTGGCTAAGGCACTTGATGAAGTAAATGTTGAACTGCAATCCGGCACGCATCGAATGGTGGTTAGAGGACTCGTACCAACCACCAGCTACACTCTTATTGTGAGTGGAAGAGATTTCGCCGGGAACGAGGCGTCATCTGACCCACAAACATTTACCACCTCAACAGATACCAGGCCGCCACTAATTTCAAACCTAAAAATAGAAGGCACAACACAAAAGGCCGCCGGTGGTGAACAACAAGCGCAGTTGATAATTTCTTGGGACACTGATGAAGCCGGTACATCTCAGGTTGAATACGGTGAGGGTTCGGGAACTGTTTACTCACAAAAAACGCAAGAAGACGCTAACGAAACATTTAATCACCTTGTGGTAATCTCAGGGTTAAGCCCATCAAGGGTATACCACTTGCGTGCGCTGTCAAAAGACTCGGCGGGAAATCTAACTCAGTCAATAGACAAAACAGTTATTACACCTAAGTCCACTGATCTGGCCTTAGATCTTGTTATTACTAATTTGCGGGAAGCATTTGGCTTTTTAGGGGGATTATAAATGGACTCGATTGTAAACGTCTCAGGCTTACGTAAAACGTTTAAGGTAGGAAACCAGGATGTGCAGGTGTTGAAAGGGCTTAATCTGACTATAAATGCGGGCGATTTTGTAATTATTTTTGGTCCGTCAGGCTGCGGTAAATCAACACTTCTTAACATTGTGCTTGGACTGGAACCGCCCAGTGAGGGTACTATAACTTTTCTTGGCGAAGACTTATACGCAGATAAAACCGAGGACCAGCAGGCCGACTTTCGAAAAAAACACATTGGTATGGTGTTTCAACAAGCTAACTGGATCAAGTCACTTAAAGTACTTGAGAATGTTGCCTTCCCTCTTTTACTCATGGGACAAGACAAATTAGAATCTATCCAAAAAGCAATTAAAATGCTTGACCAGCTGCAAATGTTACAGTGGGCATCTTACTTTCCAACCGAACTGTCAGGTGGACAACAACAGCGCATTTCGCTTGCCCGCGCTCTTATAAACAATCCTGAGATTGTGTTTGCCGACGAGCCAACCGGGAATTTGGATTACAAGTCCGGTCAAGATATTATGAAATTGCTTTTTAACATGAACAAACAACAAGGAAAAACGGTAGTAATGGTTACACACGACCTGGAGTATCTAAGATATGCAGACACTGCTGTGCAGATGCTTGATGGTGAGATTATTGATGTCTATCAGGAAAAAGACATGGAAAAATTAACGAGCGAACTACAATTTAAGCGAGTATCTAAAATTAAGGCTACAAAAGATTCAAACGAACAAGTGGCTACGGAGGAAAATGCACAAACTGACCAGCCTGCTTAACATAATTATCGGTTTAAAAAACTGGCTACTTCAGACAGTATCCTTTATGTTGTTACTTACTGTATACATGCTGTCGCACACACTTATGCGTTTTTCGCGTACACGGTTTTGCCCACGTCCTCTTACCAGATCTGCACAACCGCTACTTTCGAAAATTTATTTTAGAACTGTAGATCTAACTAAGCACAAAGAAGGCACCATAAACAGAATTAACCTAATAGAACTTGCCCTACACAATATGCGGTTTAAGGCAACTCGAACTGTAATAACTATCGGTGGTATGGCTGTTGGTATATCTGCAATTGTGTTTTTAGTTGGCATAGGTTATGGATTGCAAGAGCTTGTGATCTCGCGTGTTGCCAGGCTTGATGAGTTAAAACAAGCCGATATTTTCATACAGCCCGGTAGCAACCTACAATTAAATGACGAAATACTTTCAAACATTAGCGAAGTAACAAACGTTGACAAAGTTTTACCATTGATTGCACTTGTAGGACGTGTAAATTTCAAAGGGTCAGTCTCGGACATGGCCGCATACGGCGTTACAACCGAATATTTGGAACAGTCCGCCATCAAGCCTGTTAAGGGCGGGATCTTTGACAGCAATGAAATTGCTTATCACCTTGATGACCCCAACAGTGCATTGGACATACTTGGCACAGTTGCCGGCGCAAAAACAGCTCTTGCTAATTTCTCAATTGAATCCGGCCAACTACTTAACAAAGACGTTGAATTTTCAATTATTCCCGGTAATTGGATTAGAGTGCACGAAAAACCTACTTTTGATTCAAAACTGCTTGGCTATACGCGCCGAATGGAGGGCGTGCAACTGGGAACAGAAGTGCTAGGTGACCTTTATCCTGACAACGAAAACGGAAAGTATATACAGGGCAAGAATAATGTATGGTATGGAAAGTGGCTTGAAACAAAGGTTTATCTGTGGGAAAAAGACTTTGCACACAGCGGTGACGGTTCTGACTATACCGAACTAAAAAACGCTGAAGGGTTTTGGGTTCAGGAAACCGGTTTTATCCCCGAAATCGGCATGGACGTGGGAACAAATAAAGTGAGTATACCTGCGGTACTTGGTGACAGCGACATTTCGCTTGAAGATCTACTTAAGCTTGGAGACACAGAAACCGGTGAATCAACCTCAAGTGCCGGTATTGACAGTGAAGTATTGCTTTTGCTAGGTGATGATTTACCAACCAGTGAGGAAGAGGAGATCACAAAAGTACCATTTGCCCAAAGTGCTAAGAAGAAAGCAGTTGTAAATAGAGCGATGTTGAAAGTCCTTGGGATTGAAGAAAACGATGCAATAGGTCAGCTATTTGACATATCTTTTGTTGTCACCAGTGATCTACTCGAAGACACCACTACCAACAGAGTGGAGTCAGAACTTGCCCAATACGAGATTGTCGGTGTAATCCCGCAGGATGATGTCCCCTTCTTCTACGTACCTTTTATTGATCTACGTGGTTTGGGAATCAGAAATTATTCGCAATTAAAAGTTAGTGTGAACGACACACAAGATTTGGCCGGTGTCAGACAAAATATTGAGTCAATGGGATTTGTTACTAATTCTGTTGTGGACACGGTAGAACAAATAAACAGCTTGTTTGCGACTGCACGCATTGTGCTGGCACTAATTGGCACAGTGGCTTTAGCTGTAGCTGCCCTGGGCATGTTTAACACTCTTACTGTTTCACTGCTAGAACGCACCAGAGAAATAGGGCTTATGAAGGCTATGGGCATGAAGTCTTATGAGGTTAAAGAGTTGTTTTTAACAGAATCAATGATTATGGGCATTTTTGGCGGAATGACAGGGATAATTGTCGGGATACTTGCAGGCAAACTGTTAGGGCTGGTCTTGTCGGTAGTGGCTATTTCCCAAGGTGTAGGTTATTTAGATATAACTTATGTACCCCCCACCTTTATTTTGATCATTTTGTTTTTGTCTACGCTTGTTGGCACAGTTACCGGTATTTACCCTGCTCGTCGCGCAACAAAGATTTCGGCGCTAAATGCCTTGAGGTACGAGTAAAATGGTATAATGCGCGTATGGATATTATGCGCAAACCTTGGTTTGCAGGCCTGTTGCAAGCTTCGGGCATCTTTCTAACCTCCCTTTTTATTTTTTATTACATTGGTAGTGGATTAATGCGTTATGTCAGCAACTTTGAGCTGTTTACTAATTCTGTTGGTCTGTTATCTGCACTTACCTTTGGTACAATGCTACTTATTTTTGGCATTATTATTCTTGCCTATCCCATGTACCTTGCGTCCACAGGCAGAAGTGTTGAGGCAATAAAAATGGTGGTGTTCACGGCGGTGTTCATGGTTATGTATATTGTACTTTTTGTAGGTCTAACACTTGCATTTGGCAAAGAGCGAGAACTACGTATGATGCCCTACGATGGGAATGGAATATCGCAACAACTCCGCCAAGAAGATGCAATGAGAAAAGCACAAGACGCAAAAGACGCTGCGGAACAAGCAAGACTGGAATTTGAACTAACCCAAAAAACCGGCGAATACCCTGCTAACCAACCTGCAGAGTTAATTGCTGAAGATGAGCTTGATCTACCTACTCCCGGCGTGTATCCATATCCAATAGATATAGACTTATGAGCAAATATGCAGAGGTGCTCGGCGACGACCTTTAGTCCGAAGGACGCAGGGAGTCGGGAAACAAACTTATGAGCAAAGTACCGGCGACGACCTATTTTCCCAAGTAAAGACTCAGTATTTTCGGCGCTGATGGGCTTAACTGCTCTGTTCGGAATGGGAAGAGGTGTTTCCCCATCGCCAACATCACCGGAACTTTGCCCACAAAGTGCAAAACCTCCAAAAACTGAACAAAAAAGGCTTTTGCGCAATAAATTGCGCATCGACCCATTCGTCGCCGAAACGACGAAACAACATTTTTTATACTCGACTTCACATCTTGGTCCGCTACCCTACCAAAAGCAGAGTAGCTAAAAAAAGATGCACACACATTAGTACTGCTTAGCTAAATACATTACTGCACGTACACTTGCAGCCTATCAACCTGGTAGTCTCCCAGGAGGTGTGTCCGATAAATCGGAAGAGTTCTAATCTTGGGATGGGTTTCGTACTTAGATGCTTTCAGTACTTATCCCAACTAAACGTAGCTACCCAGCGATGCCACTGGCGTGACAACTGGAACACTAGAGGTTTATCCGTTCCGGTCCTCTCGTACTAGGAACAGCCTCCCTCAAAACTCATTCGCTCGTTGTGGAAAGAGACCGATCTGTCTTACGACGATCTGAACCCAACTAGCGCGCCTTTTTAATGGGTGAACACCCCAACCCTTGGAACCTGCTTCAGCTCCAGGATAAGACGAGTCGACATCGCGTGTAATTCCACTATTACTAGTGGCACTGACTATATCTTCTTCCTCTTGTCTATTGATAATCTATAAACCAATAGAGTAGGAGTCGGCGTATGATAGATATTTAACTATCATCTATCTTGCCTTTCTTAGACAAAGAAAGGCGCAGTCGATACGGGGTCATAACAAAAGCTTATATTTCATTGAATCAATCACTAATGGTGCAACTAACCTGCAAAATGTCTGGCCAGATTCTCTATAAAATCTGAGCCTAAAATAGGATTTATCTTTGTTTAAGGAAACAGTAAATCCACATTCTGCAAGCCTTTTGACCAAATAACATTGATCCACGTAAGAAAATTGCTGGGTGTTTAAGTACACAGAGTTACCGCTCTTTGAGCCGTCATCCATGTACCATACAGCAAAAGAAATTGGATCTAGCACTAACCCTTTATACACACACTTTAGAGAATTTGGGTAATACTGTGCATAAAAATCATTTAGACATGCTAGACTTCTGGTGGTAAACCTCATTGAATAGCGGTTTACACCAGATTTTCTTAGCTTTGGCTCAGTCAAAATTAAATTCCTTAACTTCTCATACTGCCAAAGCACATATTCCTTTTGTTTGTATGAATGATTCACCTCAAGCAAAGTATTTTGCTTTTTTCTAAGTGAACCATCTCCCAACAACTTTCCCGTTATTATAGACGTTTGTTCTTTTGTTAGACTTCCCACGGTATTGTCCATCAATACATCCTACTAAACAATTGTTAAATAAGAATGAAATGACTAGGATTTTACCGTTATTAGCCGAATTTTTGGTGCAGATTTACATCTGCAGCACCCCCATAATTGTAGGTGCCAAACGCCGCCGCCGCTATGAACGCTCGGGCGACATTAGCCTGTTATCCCCAGGGTAACTTTTATCCGATAAGTTCCGGGCTTACCATTAAGCACTCGGAAGATCACTAAGCCCTACTTTCGTACCTGCTCGACTTGTAAGTCTTGCAGTCAAGCTCCCATATACCTTTACGCTTACATCCCGATTTCCATCCGGGATAAGGGAACCTTTGGGCTCCTGCGTTACTTTTTAGCAGGAAACCGCCCCAGTTAAACTCCCCACCAAGCATTGTCCTCGCACCGGATTACGGCGCATAGTTAGATTTACAATATTAAAAGAGAGGTGTTTCATTGACGTTCCCGGGTTTTACGCCGAAAACTCCCTCCTACACTACACAAGTTAACATCGCTTATCAATACCAGGCTAGAGTAAAGCTCCATGGGGTCTATTTGTCCAACAACGAGTATCCGGCATCTTCACCGGCAATTCAATTTCACCGAGCTCGTGACTAAGAGAGTGCTCAAGTCGTTACGCCTTTCCTGCGGGTCGACAATTAATCGACAAGAGATTACGGTACCATAGGACCCTAATAGTTAAGGCCGCCGTTCACCCGAGCTTAGACCAAAGGCTCATTTAAGTCATCGACAAGTCGACAACCAAGATCACCTCCAGCTTTAACTTACGGGCACTGGGCAGGCGTCAGCCCCTATACTTCCCCTTACGGGTTTAGCAGAGACCTGTGTTTTTGATAAACAGTCGCTTGAACCAATTTTGTGCCCCCACCACCGCTTGCGCGAGGTGGGCATCCTTCTCCCAAAGTTACGGATGTAATTTGCCTAGTTCCTCGGCCACGATTCGCTCGTTCGCCTTGGTATTCTCTACCCGTCTACCTGTGTCGGTTTACGGTACGGATATTGTAAAATCTCCCTAGAAGCTTTTCTTGGAAACTTAACGCAGTTGAATTTGCCGTTTTACGGGCATTCCCACCGGCTCATGTAAACGCTTGTGCGGATTTACCTACACAAACTGCTTTGCCTTCTGGACTCAAATCCTTAATGAGCTCAACTTATCAAATTCCGTCCCTCCATTGGTGTGCGGGCAAGCCCGCGCGATTTTACAACAGTGCAGGAATATTAACCTGCTGTCCATCGACTACGCCTTTCGGCC
>CAYXGU010000023.1:0-12038 GCA_964464645.1 uncultured Candidatus Saccharibacteria bacterium | reverse complement strand
CATTAATTCAACCGGCACACCTACTAGCCACATTAACGTCACACCCGGGTGATAGTGCTGGTAAGTTTTTTCAAAGTCAAAAGCCTTTAGACCTACAATGAATTGCTCAGACCTAGTGTGCCAATTTACTCCATCTGGGTTTATTGCATCGGTCCCAAGCCCAGCTAGATGAGTGACCAAAAACAAGGCACAAAAAACAGCTAGTGCCGATATTAATATATTACGTGTCGGCTGGAGTAATTGCATATAAAACGCCTCCAATTAAGCTTACAGCAAGGCGGGATAAATGATAAATGATTGATGCACTTAATGCTACTGCCGGCGCAACTCCCAAAAGTGCAAACAACTCCATATACAACAAATCCTGTACGCCAACACCATTTAACGATGGAATAAAAAAACTTGCCAAAGTTACTACCGGAAATACAAATAACGCATATTCTAATGTCAACTCAACTCCAAGTGCTTTAAAGACAAAATACTGGGAAAAAATTGCCAAAAACTGCACTCCGAATGAAGTGATCATAGCCCACGCCAGCACGCCAAAGTTGTTTCTATAAGTCAACAAAGCAGTGTAAATCTCACCAAGCTTTTTGTGCTTTGTCGAAAAAAACCTTAACGCGAAAAACGACGCAATTGATGCAATCCAAAAACCAAAAAAAATCATAAATTTAACTATCTGCACATACAACGAATTCCCGGAAATAGTACTTGGCAACTGTGTAACCAGAAAATCAAAAGTGGCCACAATCCCAAAGTACGAAATGATAATTAGCGCAACAAAACCTGTAAAACGCTCCATAAATGTTGCGACAAATGCGTTGACAGTATTACCTAACCTTTTACCAAGTCTGTAAATCTTGTACGCGTCTCCACCTACACTGGTCGGCAGGAAATTATTAAAAAAAGCACCGATAAAATATAAATTGGTTAGATAAGCAATCGAGGTTTTCTCACTATTTTCAAATATGATTAAACTTTTCCAGCGAACTGCCGAAATTATGTAGTTTGCAATTATTAACAGTAATACAAGCGGAACAAACCACAAATTAAGCATCCTCAGGCTTGCAAGAACTTCAGTACTATCGATTCGCCAAAAAATAGCAACAAATAACAGTCCGCTAATAGCAATTTTTACAATTGGCTTTTTCATACTTTGGCTTGGCGTTTTGTCAGGCTTTTTAGTTTGCCAATAAAATATCTCCAATCAGTCCAGGTTACAAATTTTGCGATATTAAGCCCCCATATGTACAATCCGACAAACCCAACATATGAAAGTATTTTTAATATTGGCGACTCTATACCAGAAGCAAGTGCAATTACAAACACCTGTATTAGAATTAATGCATGATTATGATCCATGTATTTGAACTTTAACTTTCGCTGAGATGACACTGTTAAATACATAAACCCAACAAAAACGCCTAACAACATTGCACCTGTCATTGCCAAAACATAGTCTATGGCAAAAACTGAAGTTGCTCCGTAATAAAACGCAACGGTTAGCGTAAGCATTAAAGCAAAACCAATAACCATATCGCGAACCAGCTTTGCCGGAATAAACACACTTGATTTTATAATGTTTATTAAGCCATAAAATACAAACGTAAACATTAGGGGCAAAATTAACGGCAGTGCAGTATCATACTTGTTACTACCTACAATAAAACTGGTCACTTCAGGCGCCCAGAAAACTGCGGAGAATGCGCCAAAAAGCATAAATGCAAAGACTTTGTTAAAATTTTGGCTAAAAATTACCTTAAACTCGTCAATATTAGACGCATATTTGCCGGACAAAACAGGTAAGTTTACATCGGTTACCGCATCAGAAATATGCATTATCTTTTTGGCGTACAGTAACCCAAACGAAAACAAACCAAGTACTTCAAGCGATACATCTTGGCCAAGCAAAATAGTGCCTGATTTTTCCCACAGTGTAAACAATACTTTTACAACATATACCCCAAGACTTATTGCAAAAAGTGCCTTAAACAACCTAATAAAATCGGCTCTACTTGGCCATTCAAGGTTGCCTTTTAATGGTAAAAATGCCAGCACTAGTAATGTTAATGTTGCAATAACGTTGAACAAGAAAAATGCATAAAAATATCCGCTAACACCGTACAGGTAGACAAGTGGGATGTAGAGTGCAACACTAACACATGCAATTACAACTTGGTAGATAAAAAGAGCCTTAAATCTTTTTGAGCCTGAAATCACTGAGTTCAGCATACTTTGAAAGCTCACCACCAACAATGTAACCGCATAGATCTGTAAGAGTGGAACTAATGCAGGTTCGTTGTACTGGTTTAACGCTATACCCGAAGCGCCAAAAAACAAAAAACACGCAATTGGAATGGTAATTACATATCTAATTACCACCGATGTTAAAAATATCTTAAAAATGTCGCGTTTTTCGGTTGTTGCAGCAACCTCACGCGTTGTTGCCGATGCTAACCCTAAGTGCTGATAAATTCCAAACGCGCCGCCAATGGCAACTGCAAGTTGTACAAGTCCCCACTCCGGTACATCCAGTATTCTTATAATAAAAAAAGTCTGAAATATCCCCAACCCAACAGCAAGACCGCGCGAAACAAAGCTGACTGCCTGCCATCTTCCTAAACTTCTCATTACGGTAATACCTCTATATCGCCTAAGTAAATACTGCGAGTTCTAATGTTGTTTGTCATGCCAATAAATACGCGGTAAATTCCCGGATCTAAAAATTCCGGCAAGGCAATTTCGACTTCTTCCTCGTAGTAACGGTCTTCGCGCCAGTTTCTAAGCTGATTTAGCGCAAATGAAGGTAAATTTGCCACCTGATACAGCTCACCGGTTTCTTCGCTTATAAAGGACATAAATAAGAAGTAATCAGGTAACTGCTTTTCTTCCCGCTTAACGTAGGTAAACTTCGCAAGTTCAGGTTCGCCAAGCACAATAGTTTGCGGAATCTGATAATCTGCGACGGTCAGGGACTCAAAAATTTCAAAGTCTGTGGTCTCCTCAAACACAAACTTTTCTTGTAACGGTAAAAGTTGGGTCTTTTCATGTGCTCCGACATTTTGGAACACAAACAAGTTTCCGCACCCCAACACTAGTTGATAGTTGGGATCTTTTATCATATCGGCTACAACGTCTTTTACAATACCAACATCAAGTTCCAAGATACGCAAAATTTTTTGGGCAAAAATATCAACAATTACGTAATCGGCAGAATTGTATAATGCAGGAAAAATTGCGTATGTTTCACGCAAAGGTAAATGAGCACCAAGATAATCCGGACCAGAAAGTGACGCGTCTGGTGGGATCATGCGAACTACTTTTTCGGCACATTCCCGATCTTTTGTTTCTAGCTTAGATAAATTAAAGCGGTCACCGATTTGTAAGTTCTCCATTTTTGCCACCTCAGTGTCTTCTTTGGCAAAGACTTCAGGTAATGGAATGCGCTTTTGCACAGCTTGGGTTATCCACAAATAGACCGGGTTTTCATATTGGACAGAGGTGTACATATTAGCAAACAACACTAGTCCGGCAAAAACTGACACCACATACGCAGGTTTTATTTTAATTTTCCATGTAAATAGTCGCCCCAGCAACCCAACCGCATAAATACTGCTGATAAAAAGCACCGGTATAATCATCGAAATGCGGTGGTTGTATATTTCCGCGGTTCCAATGCCCCCCTGTGTGGTACCGTAGTTGATTACAAAGTCAGGTAATGCAATAACAAGTATGTGTGGATATAAAATTGGGGTATAAAGCATTGGCTCCAACGTCTGGCGTAAGTTTTCTGGGCGGTCACCGCCAAAAAGCACTCTGGTTAGGTCTTTGGGACGCGTCAGCATACCAATTACAATATCTACGTAAGAATCCCCAAAAGCTTCGTATCTACGCAAAAAGTAGTTTGGATCATCTACTCCGGCAACCGAGTCTTCGCTAATGCTAAGTGACTGCGCAAAGTCAACAAATCCCTCGACTCTATAGTGCGCATTATTCGGAATAATGACAAAAAAAGCTAAATAAAACCAAATAAAACCCAGTACTACCATACTAAGCCCAATTTTTACGTTAACTTGGCTAAGCGCTAATTTAAGCCACGCTTTAATTGAGCCTTTAACCGGCTTCCCGATGCTTGTAAAAAGCCTAAAAACAATAATAAATGCACCATAAACCAGAACATACAGGGGTAACTGCTCTTTACCCATCATAGTGAGTGTCAAAAACATAAAAAACAGCACTAGTCTAAGTGGTGTGATTTTACGTTGCGTATACATTAACTCAAAAACGTAAAATGCCAGCAAAAAGAACGGAATTACTGCAGTTACACCATGATACCCGCTTGTTGCCGTTAAAAAGCCGACTGCTGGATAAAACAAAAATGCAAAGCCAAAAAAGGTCGCGGCAAGCCGAGATTCCAGAACCAGCAGTGCAAGTTTGTAAACTACAAAAGCTGAGGAAATTACCAATACCAGCTGAATAACTACCAAAGTTAGCGCATGTTCATACACTGCAAAAAACGGTACAAACAGCAGTAAAATTGGATCAACATGGCTCATGGCCCAACGTGGTAAATTTGTCCCAAAATAATCAGTGAGCCACATAACCTGCCTCGGTCTGTGTAGCGTGTACCACGCCATTTGAGTCATATTGCCTAGGTCAAATTTGCCGTAATCAAAGTGGTTAAACCTAAAAATATTCATTTTCACGTTTACCGCAAAAAAGCCTAGTGCAAAAAGTACAAGAGTGGCAGGTAAAATTAGGTGCAAATATCTTCGAAACATAGCTAATCTAATACCCTAAACTTTAGTAAGGCAATAACAGCCGCAAGCCCATCGTGCCAGGAAATTTTTTTTCCCTCACTATGAGACCTCCCCTTGTAATTTATAGGAACTTCTGTAATTTTCATACCGGACTTTAATATTTTAGCAGTTATTTCAGGCTCAAAGTTAAACCGCGAGGATTTTATGGTCATACTGCGTACAAAATCACCCGGTAACAGCTTGTAGCACGTTTCCATATCGGTTAGTAACACACCATACAAAACGTTGGTCAAAATTGTCAAAAATTTATTACCAAAATAGTGCAAATTGCTCATATCTTTGTAATTACCCGAAAACCGTGAGCCATACACAACATCTACGTGTGCTTCATCTAGCGCGCGAATCAATTTAAGATAGTCCGCAGGATCGTACTCAAGGTCGGCATCTTGCACAATAATGTAATCACCCGTTGTGTGTTTAAAGCCATCGCGCAGGGCAAAGCCTTTGCCTTCATTTGTGTCTTTTTGGATGATCTTTAAGTCGGGCTTATCGGTTTGGAGCTTTTTTAGTAGTTCGGTTGTGCCATCGGTTGAGGCGTCATTTACAATAACTATCTCTTTCTGGATAGCACCCAGATTAACCTGCTCAACCAGCTTAAGGAGCTGTAGAAAGGTGGCTTTTTCGTTGTATACCGGTATTACGATCGAGAGCTTTTGCATCCATAAGATTATACCTTAGTATAGGGGGTTAGTCTTTTTGACAGTGATTATCTTATAGTTTACAATTTGGGAAATTTCTAATGGCAAATCAAAGTTGAGGTAAAGGAATGACTGCAACAAGAAAGTTTTCAGCGAATGGAACGTTACTAGCGCTTCTTTGTGTCATGGTCATGGGGTTAGCTATGTACATGGCAAGTGCAAAGATCAGAGAGCAAATACGCGATGTGAGGGACGCGGTCGATGGTGCGGTTGCGGAGATGGACGCCGTCGAAAGAGCGCTTTCGGGAGAAAGCGATGCTTCCGTTGAGGAGCTAGGTCAGGCTGTGCTTGACGCAGCCAGTGCTAATGATGACGCCGTTGATGCTGCTGTCGCTTCAGGAAGTGTAGCAAACAACCCGGCGGCGACTCAGGAGGATATAGACTTTGCCACTGCGCTGGCCGATCTTGCTGCAGCTGCGGCTAGCCGTGCTGCCCGACTAGTCGAGGGATTTATACTTAACCGATAACACAACTTACTGGTTCAGCTTGTCACCCTCCCCAACGGCAAGCTGAACCGCACCACTATTATTCATTACGGTCCAGAGTACTTTACCGCCTAACCTCTATAATCTTCGTCCAAAAGACCTTGCCATTTACCTCATGCTCAAAATGCTGTATCTCTTTTAGGTGCAACCATTCTGATAGGTCAAGTGTGGTGTCTGTATTGTGCTCATTTGTGATGAGCAAATAATCAATTTGGTTTGCAGCTAGCAAAAAGAAATCTCTATTATCTTTAACTGTCGCGTCCAGATACGAGGCTGAAATGTCGGGCCCTGAGCGCATAAGCAAATACCATTCGGTCACGCTACTAATATCGTTGTAGGCAATTTTGCCTGTTAGATTTGAAATAATGTATTCGTTTGCTTCTTTTACCGATCTAAAAATGTCTTTGTGGATCCAAATAACTGAGCCGCTCCAAATTAGCATGCTTAAGATTACTACCGCCACAAAGCCTGTGATAGCTTTTTTGTAAATAAACCACGCCTGCAAGACTCCTAACACAGCAACTGCTACAAATGCCCATTTAATTAGCACCAAGAATTGCAGTTTAAAATACACTTGGCCGGCAACAAAAATCCCAAGCAGTACTAGCGCAACAACAGCGCCAACTAAACTGCGTTTTTGCTTTGGCTCAGTTGCTTCAAAGTAGTTCGCAATAGATGGCGCCAACAGCAAAATTAAAAACGGTATTGTGGGTACAAAAATTCTGGGAAGTGCCGCAGGCCACGCCAGGATCAGTAATAATTCAACAACCAAAAAGGCCGCAATTGCAACATTGTTTTTTAAAAACCCTGCCAGGTCGCGCTTGTTTGTCCAAAAAAAGTATACCGCGCTTGTAAACCCAAACAAAAACAAAAGAGACAGCACATAAATTGCGACTGCATTCAAGTCATATACCCTTCCGCCCGGCTCTTCGAAATAGCTCGAACTAAGCGGATTTCTAATATACCAATACGGTGCAAGCGTTACCAAGAAGGCGGCAACATATACCACGCACCTCACAAAGTTTTTCTTCAGCTGCTCACCTACCACACGCAAATTTAGCGAAAACCCATCTAGAAACAAAATACCAAGCCCGAGTGCCCCAAACAGCACATAACCCTCAAATCTTAATAACACGCCAAGTCCGGCAATAACCCCAAGCACAAGCGCATGTCGCTTAAAAAAAGCTCCACGCCACACAACCAGTCTAAAGATCGCAAGCATGGCAAGTAGCGCGAAAGGCACATCGGCCATAATTCTAATAGACCAATACAAAAAAACAGGATTTAGCGTAAACAGTAAAAGTGCCAAAACTTGTACGTCTCTTTTCGTGGGAAAAAATTCGCGTACTAGACGGTAAAAAACGTAAAAAGCAGTTAAGCTTAACCCAAACATAACCAGCCTACCCCACACTACTGGATCAACATTTTTTGGGTGGCTTGCAAGCACAACTGAAAACAGCGGAGGCCGTTTTTCGTCCTCGGGATATTCGGCATTTCTGATGTATTCAGCGGCACGTAAAATTCTGTAACTATCGCCCCATTCGGCCGCGTTTATGTTTAATAGCCCGATGTGCAATACCAAAAACAGGATAAAAATGTGAACTGGTTTAATTTTTTTTAGCAAAGTCATACACTTGATCCACTAATTTTGCACGCTGCTCCCATGAATATATCCGAGCCACCTTTTGGGTGTCAACAAACATACCGCCTTCAACTAAAGTTACAATCTGTTCAGCAATAACTTTTGGATCAAGTGATGGTAGATAACACAAACCGGAAATATCTTCGGCCAGTCTAAAACCTGACGCAAGTGTTGGAATACCGCAGGCTAAACTTTCTAACACAACTTTTGGTGTCCCCTCAACGGTTGAGGGCAACACAAACACATCTGCCGCCTGATACGCAATAGGTGTTTGCGGATATGGCGTGTAGCCCGCCATAATTACGCGGTCATCCAAGCCGTGAGTGTCTATAAACTTTGTGATTTTTTCTTCGTATTCCCTGTCTGTCTCGCTAAACGGTCCAGATAATAACAGCTTGTACTTAAGTGGCAAATGGGCAAGTGCCTCAACCAGCAGATGCGGATTTTTACGCTCAACCATCATCCCCAAATTTAAAATCAACTTGTCTGTGGGATCCAAACCCAAGTCTTTTTTTGTTTTTTCTTGCTCATGAATATCTACCGGCCTAAACAACTGCTCATTTACTCCAGATTCGACTACAAAGCACTTAAATTTTGGGGCATTGTAGTAAAAAACGGCCTCTTCCATAAGTTTTTCATTCACAAAAATGCACGCATTACTTACCTTAACCATGAGTGAGTCGGCAAGTTTTGCAAGCGGCCAGTCTATAAACCTTGACAGCAGTTTTGGTGTTTCGCCTTTGTCTTTTAGCGCTTGTTCGCGCCCCGCAACTGTAATGTGAAAATGGGCAACTAATGGGGTTTTTAGTTCTGGCGCCCACGGAAATACTTTGGATAAAATAAATCTATAAAGGTAGATCCACAGCCCAAGTGAGCCATGACAATGAATAATGTCGGTTTTATTTCGGTGTGTTGATCTGTAAAACAAATAACGTAAAAATAAAATTGGCGCAACTGTGACAAGCATCGTGCCCGGAAGCGGTTCTCGAAACGGGTACATACTTCCCATAAATGGTAGATTTTTTACATGCTCGATTCTTTCAAGCGGACCTTGTTTTGGCCATCTGCCTGAAAAGACACTAACCTCATGCCCAAGCTTTGCCTGCGCTTTTGTTAGTTCGTACGGATGTGGCACAAGCCCGCTCCACGGAGGCGGCCATTCATAAATAATTCGTAAAATTCTCATTTCTGCATTTCCTTAATGACATCGGACATAACTTTTTCGTACTTGTCTATCATACCATCAAGCGTAAAGTTGGATTTTGCAGTTTTTAAAGCATTAGAGCCCATCTGCTCGCGCAATTCAGGGTTATTTTTTAGCTTTAAAATTGCCTGTTTAAGTTCGGGTTTGTCCCCCGGTTTAACAAGTATGCCGGTATTTTCATTAACCGCATCAGAATTTCCACCAAGATCTGAAGCAATAATGGGCAAACCGGAAAACATAGCCTCTACTAAAGTCATTGGAAAGCCCTCTACCCTCAAAGTTGGCAGCACAAACACATCGGCAGTACCCATTTTGTGCGGAATTTGGTCATACGATACTGCACCCGCCAGTGTTACTGTTTGTTGCAAGTGAAGCTTGTTGATATGTGATTGTATAGCTGTAAAATCAGCACCGGTGCCAACAATTGTTAGCTTGATTTGCTCACCTTTAAACTCCAAAAGTACGTCTATGAGCACAAATAGCCCTTTTGCTCTTTCAACTCGGCCAACATATAGAAGATTAAATGTGTCGTGTGCGGCTTTTGCATACCCTGGATCTTTTTTGACTTTACTAAATGGTGTTGGATCAATACCGTTATGTATTACGGTAATTTTATCAGCCGGCGCATAAGTTTCGTTAATAATGGCTTGTTTTACAGCGGCTGACACCGCAATTACTTTGTTTGAACCGTGAATAAACTGGCGTTGAGTTTTAAAAAAAGCGCGCAGTACATGTGGAACATCCAAGGCAAGCAGTAGTACATCTTTGGGCGAACTTATACTACTTACTCGTGTTTTGTACTCCCCGAGCTTACTGCCGTGTGAAATCGAAATTACCGGCACTCCTAACTCTCTTTTTTGCAAAATTACACCAAGCCCCGCTGAGCTTTGGCTAAGTACTAGGTTAAAGGGGGTCTGCGAATGATCGGCTCTAAAAACAGTGTAGGATTTTTTGAGCCAGCTTTCGGGACTAGGTGCAACCAGTGAGCTGAATTTTTGAAAAACACATGGTACAAATTTATAAGTTACTTTGTTTAGCGTGGTTTCTGCTTGTGAAAGTTCTTTTTGCGGCGCATAAACTACCACGGTGTGCCCGTTTTTTGCAAGGCCTTCGGCTAAAAGTTTGTTTTGCGTTTCAAGCCCGCCGTAGCCTGCATGAAAAGTGGTATTTTTTATGAAAATGGCAACTCGCATGAGTTTATTTTACCAGTTATTGTTGAGTAATTTGCAGTGTACTAAGAATTTCCAACCCGGCACTTTTTATCTCCTCATCACGTTGTCTATCAACCCAAAATTTTTGGACGGCATCTTTACCATCTGTAGTATTCTTTAGCAATTGGTTGGTTACAGTCATTACAGCTTTTTTCTCGCTTTCAGTTCCTTGTTTAAACAAGATGGTTAACAAAATGAAAGTACTGTTTCCAACTCTTGCTTTTGCAGTCCTTTCCAAAGTCTCACTTTTTGGATGTCCAACATAAGCAGTAATCTCTTCGCTACCGGTCAGAAACATTTCTACCAATCTATGTGAACCATCAAGCATTTTTAGCTTTCCCTGCTCTTCAATCATTAGCAATTTTTTAAATCTGACATCTTTGTTGGATGGTTTGTATGACAACAATCCTTCGCTGTCCTTGGTTCCAACAGTTTTAAAGTAGTTCTGAAGGTAGCTTTTAAATTTTACCGGATCGCCATTTACCTCCTCTGAAAATATGACTTTGTTTGCTTTTTGGTCCATTCCTGTAAGAATAACGTCCTTAATTTGCCATACTTCCTCATGCCAACTGTAATTTTCTTTACTTACTTTATAAAAAACTCCGTTTAGATGATAGGTAAAGGACATTGCTTCTAAAAGTGCCCAGACACTATTTTCTGATAACTCCTGTAGTGATTTGGTAATTACTTCCGCAATCTCTGAAGTATCTACTTTAAATAGTTTGGAAAATTCCACCTCCAAGTAATACCTGGCAACTGCAGTTGCAGGCACATGTTGTGTGATAACTCTAACAGGCATCAAATTAGCTGTATGCTGCATAACTAAAATTAACTCAATGTCTTTAGCAACTCCCTTGCTTCCCTTATCCTATCTTTTAGAATACCATCTGGATCTGGAGTTACAAGCACAGCACTTGCATAAATTTCTGCTAAGATCAGCTTTTTTTCGGCTGCAAAGATGTGCGCAAACCACATAAACGTACCCGATACCCAGACCCTTAGCTTAAGTGTGGATTGATCTGCCTTGTTAACCTCGGCGTCATAACCCTCGTACAGCATCTTCTGCGCACTATACAAACTTTCTAGTGCTCCTTGTGTGTCTGCTAATGCATATTGAACTCTGGCCTTAATACCAAGTGGCCATGCTTTATGTGCTTTTGTCCCAGGAAGATCAGTTATAGCTTGGTTAAGTAACGTTAACGCTTTTGTTAGCTTGTCACGTGCAGCTTGCTTGGTAAGTAATTCTGACTCTTTGTAAAGCAATCCTGCAAAGTGCACTTTTTGTATTGCAAGTTTGCCTGAATCCACCTTACTTTTCTTGCAAAGATCTAGGGCTGTTTGCATTGTCTCAGAGGCCTGAGCTAATAGTGCACTTTTTTTCTTGCGATTTGTCTCTAAATCTGCCTTTAGTGTTAACGCAATTTTTTTGTGCCCAAGAACATCAATTTCGCCTACAATATTATTGTGTGCACCATCCCACGCAAGCGTTTTCTCAAACATATCAAGCGCTAAAGCCAAGTTTCCTTGTTCTCTTACTGTAACAGCAAGATTCTTGTAATTTTCGCGCGCCGATTTAGTATCTGTTAGAGATAATTCTTTTTTTAGTGCATTGGTCCTTACTTCGTCCACAATAAACTTTACACGTTGCGGTGATATCTTATATTTTTTAGCAAGTGTGTTAAATGAAACATCCGAGCTGGTGTATTCGTCGTATATTTTTTGGTTTCGTTCTGATTTGTAATCTGATCTTAAGGTATTTTTTTGCATACGGTGAGTATTGCATTTTTCTTACCTATTGTCAACTATTAGATCTATTTAATTTATAACTGTTAACTACTAATCAGGAGTTTTTCAAGAACCTCAACGTTTATGTCTAAATTAAACATTTCTTCGGCTTTTATACAAACCGCTTCGCCAAGCATATCTGCCCGCTCCTTATCAGCAACCAGACTTTCTATCGCATCTGCAATTGCGTTGG
>CAYXGU010000022.1:6160-12262 GCA_964464645.1 uncultured Candidatus Saccharibacteria bacterium | reverse complement strand
GATGGCAGCACAATACGGTGTAATGAGCATACCTACATTTGTGATTTTAAAAGAGGGTCAGGAAGTAGCGCGCAGAATGGGTGCTATGCCCAAAGAAGTACTTACAGGCTGGCTTGATTCAAACCTTTAACTTATACTTAGTCCATGAGTAACACTGCCACACGACTCGCAATTAACGGTTTTGGGCGTATTGGACGCTCGGCATTTAAAATTGCCCTGCAAAAACCAAATGCGCAGATTGTTGCAGTTAACGATTTAACAAACCCGGTAATTTTGGCGCACTTACTGCAGTACGATACTACCTATGGAAAATTTGACCACACGGTTTCAGTCGAACTGGATGGGCGCGAAATTTTACTGGACGCGTTTAGAGGAAAACCCGACTTTTACACCCAACCAAGTACCGAAGCTTTTATAGTCATTGATAAAAAACACAAAATTCAGGTTTTTTCGCAAAAAGACCCCTCAGCCCTACCTTGGCAAAAGCTAGACATAGATGTAGTTTTGGAATGTACCGGCTTTTTTACCGAAGATGATTCGGCGCAGGCGCACATTACCGCAGGTGCCAAAAAAGTTATTATTTCGGCGCCAACCTCGGGAGGCGAGACCAAAACCTTTGTAATCGGAGTAAACGCCGACAGTAGTAAGGGCGAAAAGTTAGTATCAAACGCGTCATGTACCACAAACTGCACATCGCCTGTGGTTGCAGTATTGCACTCAAAATTTACAGTAGTTAAGGCCGGACTCACAACCATTCACGCGGTGACCGCCGGGCAAAATTTGGTAGATGGGCCGCCATCGCCTCGCAAGCCCGATATTCGAACCGCCCGTGCCGCCGGCTGGAATATTATTCCCTCGTCAACGGGTGCCGCAAAAGCAACCACCAAGACTTTACCCGCGCTTGAAGGCCTTTTTGACGGTATTGCCGTGCGGGTGCCTGTTATTTCGGGTTCATTAA
This sequence comes from uncultured Candidatus Saccharibacteria bacterium, assembly GCA_964464645.1. Taxonomy (GTDB): domain Bacteria; phylum Patescibacteriota; class WWE3; order UBA101185; family UBA10185; genus CAYXGU01. The sequence goes on along the minus strand of CAYXGU010000022.1, from coordinate 11,304 downwards.
TTGATGTCACGGCACTGGTAGCCAAAAAAACAACTGTTGAAGAAGTAAATCAGGCGTTTATTGATGCCTCACAAAACTTAATGTACACAAATGTGATGACCGCAACTTATGAACCACTTGTGTCCAGTGATATTGTCGGGACAACATATTCTGCAATTGTTGATCTAAATATGACGCGGGTAATTGATGGCGATTTGGTTAAAATCTTGGCGTGGTACGATAATGAGTGGGGTTATAGCCACAGGCTGGTTGAGATAGCGCTTTTGTAACAACTTTGCTATACTGCACCCGTATGTCTATCAAGAAAAAGAAAAAACAAGCGCAAAAAAACCGAGAAAAGCGAAATAAGCGTAAAAAAACCAAGCGTATTACTACATACTAACTTCAGGCCACGCCAACAAACGCTAAATAAATGGTAAAGTGACAATATGCGTTTTTCGTTTCGTGTAAAACTTTTTTGTGTGCTTGCTATTGTTTTGGGTACGCTCATACTGTTTAAACCTCCCATAGATCCCGACTTTGGCTGGCACTATCAATATGGAAGATACTTTTTGCAAACCGGCAGTTTACTTCGAGAAAATACTTTTTCATATACTTTGCCGGCTTATGTGTGGGTAAATTCGTATTGGCTTGCACAGCTAATCTTAGTTTTGTTGTTTGACTACACCAGCGCAGTAGGAATGAGCCTGGTTTTAAGCTTAGTGGTAAGTTGTGTGGTTGTTTCTGCACTACTTAAGTCAAAGGCTGTCGTTGGAAAAAAGGAACTTTTTGCGTTTTTTACAACTGCTGTGCTGGTTTTTCTAACTTTTTCTTTGTCGGCATTAAGTGTTAGACCGCTTGCTTTTAGCACAGTTTTTCTGATAACCGTCGCGTTTATTTTGCTTAATTGCCAAAAGAGGAACCATTTCTTGGTGCTGCCGATACTTTTTTTGGTGTGGGCAAATGTGCACGCCGATTTTACCCTTGGACTGTTTGTGTACGGTTTATATGTTGCGGGGTTGGGTATAAAAAGCATTCGAGCCAAAAGGCGCGATTTGGATCTATTATTTCACTGTTGTGTTTTCGCGGCATCTGCTTGTGCCACTTTAGTTACTCCATGGGGGATTTCGTTGTATACAACAATAATTACCGAGATTTTATCATCCGGTACCAGCGCGAACATAGTTGAGTTTGCACCTTTTAACTCTCCGCACTGGGAAACGCTTACTCTTACCGCTTTGGTACTGGCGCTGTCGGTGGTTGGCGTTTTGAACTACAAAAAAGATTTACCGTTGTGGTACATAGTTGCGTTGCTTTTTTTTCTTGTGCTGGCACTTAAGTCCGTTTATTTTGTGCGGGTGCAAGTAGCGCTTGGCATGTTTTTAATTTTTTGGTTTTTGTCGGATTTTACTGCGGATATTAAGTCATTACTTGGAGAGCATAAGCAAAAAAAAGTGGCGTATATTCTGTACGGATTTTTGTTTTTGCTAACTGGTGTGGTTTTTGTCAGTTTTGTAAACTTCGCAGCTATGGCAAATGAGCAAAAGGCGTGGGCACAGAAAAAAGGCTATCCGTATGGCGCAGTCATGTATCTGGAGCAAAATTCACTTCCCGGGAATATGTTTAACAGTTACGGTTGGGGCGGCTACCTAATTAATGTATTTCAGGGCAGTAAAAAAACTTTTATTGATGGGCGTATGCCCTCATGGAAACAAGATGGATGGATACCTTTTGCGGATTATATGAAAATCCAATACTTTCCCGAAGAAAATTACGAACTTTTTGAGCAACTTCGCAAACAATACGATATAGCATATGTGCTTGATAAGTCAGACTCAAAACTCGTTCAGTATTTACTTGAGCAGCACGCAGATAGGTGGGAAGTTGCATATTCTGACGATACGGCCACGATTTTAGTATACATTAGACCTTAAGTGTAAAGTAAAGTGCAAAGTTAGGCATTACCGCCAAAAGTGCGCCTGCGTTTTTGGTATTCTGCAATCGCAAAATCAATAGTGTCTTCGGTAAAGTCGGGAAAGTATTTGTTAATCGAACAAAACTCGGCGTACACACTTTGCCATGGCATCCACCCGCTTAGGCGTTGCTCACCTGAAGATCTAATTATTAAATCGGGGTAGGGATGTGGTTGATCTTGGGTATCAAGGTAGTTTTTAAAGTAAAGGTATGGATATTTGCCGTGATACATACCGTCTGTTTTGTACAAGTCGTTAAAGGTAATTTTGCCTGCGGCAATGTCGGCAAAAGCTTTTTGCATTGCACGCAAAAGTTCGTCATGTCCGCCATAGTTGAAGGCAAGGTTTAATGTATGCGCGGTGTTGTTTTTGGTTTTTTCTTCCCATTCAGTAACTATCTTAATGATATTTTGCGGAATACCCTCTTTTCTGCCCAGATAAATTAACCTTGCACCTTCTTCATGCGCCTCAGATGCCCATTTTTCGATTGAATATTTTAACAGTCTGGCAAGGTTTTTAATTTCGGTTGGCGCACGATTTTTTAGGTTTTCGGTAGATGAGGCCCACACCGAAGCCGTGTGTACCCCGCGTTTTCGCATGTACCTTGTAAGTTTTGCAAGGACCTCAACGCCCACATTGTGACCTTCGGTTTCAGGCAACCCGTGTTCGCGCGCCCACGTGCGATTTCCGTTAGGAATTATGCAAATATGGTTAGGAAGGGCGGGAGTATTGTTTTGTGTAATTTCCGCATTTTTGTCAGTCATTTTTGGCTAGTTGCTTTGTCATTATAGCAAAATTAACCGCCATTGATATATAATCGTGTTTATGAGCGGTCAGGTCGCAGTGCAATTTTTAACTGAATATACAGCTAAATCTTGGTCACTTGTTGATACTATCCTTGCAAAACAGGTTGAGTCTGCGGGGGAGTTTGGGGTATTGCCAAAGTTAGCCCTGCAGTACTTTAAAGATATGGTTGGTGAAGGCAAGGGCATTAGAGGCGCGTTGGTTACCTTGGGATACAGACTCGGCGGTGGAACTGAGCTTGAAGAAATCACCCGCGTAAGTATTTTTATTGAGCTTTTCCATTCAGCCATTTTAGTGCAGGACGATTTTATGGACGATTCAGATACACGCAGAGGTAAAAAAACTTTGCATCGCTATTTTTCGGACTATGCAGCTAAACATAACATGGCTATGGAGTCAAATCGTTATGGTACCGCGCTTGCAACGTGTGTTTCAGATTCGGCATTTTTTCTGGCGCAAAAGTGGCTTTTGACGGCAAAATTTGACCGAGAAAATGTTTATACCGCAATGCATACTTACTGCGACTATGCGGCGCGGTTAGCTCATGGCCAAATCCTTGATCTAAGTGCGCAGAATGCTACATTTCCTACTCGCGATGAGGTATTAAAGGTGCTTTGGTTAAAGTCAGGTGAATATACAACACTTATGCCATTAAAAATTGGCGCGGCGTTGGCCGGGCTTACAGATACACACAAAATAACGGCCCTTTCAAAATATGCCGAATGTCTTGGGTGGACTTTTCAATTACAGGATGATTTTTTGGGTATGTTTGGCGATCCACAAAAAGTTGGTAAACCTGTAGGAGATGACTTAAAGGAAGGCAAACAAACTTTACTTGTGCTATTTGTGCGTGAACACGGCACGCCGGCGCAGAATGATTTACTAACCAAGCAGCTTGGCAATCAAGCCGTAACTGATCATGAAGTTGTCCAAGTGCAAACCATGCTAAAAGAGGCCGGAGTATACGACTATATGCTAGCCGAAATGGCAGCATACGTGAAAAAAGGGAAAGAGCATATTCCACAAATTACATCGGACGAAAAACTCCAAGAGTTACTAGGTTCGTTTTTGGATTTTATGCACGAACGGGTAAAATAAGCTTAATATGTCCAAACTTAAAATAGGTGTTTTTATCTTGGTAGTACTATCGACTTTGCTAGCAACAGGAGTTGGTGCAGTAACACCCGAAAACATTATTTCAGTGGACTTAAAAGATTGGTATGAATCAGCCACCGGTTTTACAGCGGATGCGGATAATTTTGGGGCGTGGGGCTTTTATACCGTTGGAAACGATGTGTATTTGGGGCTTGGCAGCGGGCTACCAAATGGCTCAAACGGCGGGTCGGTAGCAAAATTGGATTCGAGCCTTACACACATTGATTCACTGGACGACCAGGGGTTTAAAAAATTTGTCAGATCTGGCGATACGCTTATTATGGCTGGACCTGACGCAACTTTTAGCGACACCTGGGAGGCCGGTAATGTGTATACCTATGATCTTAATTCAGAAACGTTTACCAAATATCGGTTTAGAGAAAACACGCCCGAATTTGTTGACTCGACTACCACGAACGCAAGCGGGGTGTATTCTTTTACCGGACTTAAACCAACCGCATACATCGTAAAAGTTATTCCGCCCGATGTTGATTATGCGTTTTCACCCGAAGACGCCGGGGGAAGTGATAGTGATGTTGAAACCTCAACCGGAGAAGCTAATTTATGTGCGGAGGCCGAGCACACTATTTATTTGGCACGTTTTTCGTCGATGACCTATACACAGGACGCGGGTATGTATCAGGTAGTTGGAGACAATGGGTGGAGTCAAACGGCAGGGTCACAAGATCCCGATTACTATGTAGGCGGCTCAACACAATTTACTCTAAACGGTACAGTTTGGAACGATACTGATCAGGATGGTGTACGTGATGGAGGTGAACCGCTAATGGAAGGTGTAAGGGTAGAACTGTATTCACGTGATCCCTACTTTCCGTGTGCAATTCATGGGCTTGATTTGTACAAGGATCCTGCAAGCGAAGATATATATTATGTAACCACTACTTATGCGTTTGAGTCTCAAATATATAAATCCACCGACAACGGTACCAGCTGGACGCTTTTTGGCTACCTACCAACTGACCGCACATACGCGATTACGGAGCTTGATGATGTGTGGTATAGCTATAACCTAAGTTCATCTTCAAGTACCGGTGTGCGCTATTCGGCCAATGATTTTGTCTCTTCAACAGTACTGTATTTTGATGTTGCCACTAGTGCAACCGGCTATCCAAACTATATCTACAATTTTGCTGACTCTGTAATTGCGCCGTACAACGATTTAACCACTTTGGCAAAAATTGAATCAACAACTACATTTTCTGCACTTACGCC
>CAYXGU010000022.1:3454-6150 GCA_964464645.1 uncultured Candidatus Saccharibacteria bacterium | reverse complement strand
CGCCGGCTGTGCCGCCGGCTGTGCCAAATTATGCCCTGGTGGTAAACGACCAGTATTTCTACATGCTGGCCGCAAACGGCAAGCTGTTTGTAACAACCGACTTGGAGACGTGGGAGGAAGTGACGGATTTTTCGACAATAGATGATGGTGCGTTGCCAAAATCTTTAGGCTACTGGTCGCAAGCACACAAGGTTCTTATTGGGACAGGCGGGACAGAAGCAAGCGTTTATACCATTGACCATAATTTGGTTAGGTCTGAAATTTTTGGCGAAATTATTGAGGACGAAAGTGATAACGATTCAGAAGGTGAGGTTGCAGGTAGTTTTTCCGAAGATACAAAATGCAGGTGGTCTACACCGCCTGATCCGACATGGATAAAATGGGCACCGGCTGAGGTTGATGGCAAAAGCGGAGTAATGTTAACTTGGGTGCAGTATTTTGCCAACAAAGTTAATATTAAAATTGACGACGGTACAAGCACATTCCCATGGAAAGTGCACGAAACACTTAACGATGGGCACGAATTCTTGGAAAATGTTGGCGGGTGGCAGCAGATAAAGATTAAGCCAATTCATCACTGTAATTCAGGAGTATATAGCCAGCCTCTTAAACTACTCGACTATCCGGATGGCTGGTATAACGTACAGAAATAATACTATGGTTATTGTTGTATAATTTACCCAGATGGATGCAAAACACATTTCAAAGTTTACACATAAATATGCCGGCAAGATTTTTTTATTTGGGATAGTTGGCATGTTCATAGGACTTGCTGTGTTTGTGGCGTTTCCCCAAAAATATGTCGCAACCGGACTGCTCTTTGTAACTCGTAGCCGCGATGCGCTGCCTGAACTTGGAGATTTCTCATATGATGGGTACTATTCTCAGCAAAATTCGACAAATTACACCAGCACCGTTATTGGCTTTTTGGAAAGCGATGTTTTATTTGGCGAAGTACTTAAAAATCAGAGTACAGCTGTAACCAGAGATACGCTTAGAAAACTTGGGCGAGCAGTTAGTGTAAAAAAACGAGCCCCGCAGCTTGTACTTGTAAATGTGCTTGGTTCCACGCCCGAAGAAGCTCAGCAACTTTGGACAAGCTTAACAGACGAAGCAATTAAAACTGGGGAGCGACTAAATACGCAAAGTGACCCAAACTTGTACATTACAAAAGTGGCACCCGAGCCGCTTGTAAAGCAAACATATTCTAATATAGCAATAAATGTGGTTGTTGGCTTTGGGTTGGGATTATTAGCGGGCACATTTACATTTGCGGTACTTACTTATCTTGATCCCAAATCTTAAGGTGCGCTGTATAATAAACACATAGGTTCGCATGAAGTTTAGTTTTGCCCAAACAACTTTGTTTACCGACAAAGAAATAAAAACCGCCGCACACAGAATTAGCTCGTATGTTTTGTTTTTGCAGGAAGTTGCCAGACAAAGCACTTATAAACAGCCCGAAAGTTCGATTAATTTACCATTTGATGAACAGACACTTAAAGAGTGTATGACGTTAGGTAACAGGTTACGTACTCAGGAGTTAAAATACATCGTTGTTATTGGTATCGGCGGTTCTAATCTGGGCACAAAGGCAGTATACGACGCTCTGCTTGGGTATTTTGACGACGTAGAGCCGGACAGATTTCCAAAAATGCTGTTTGCAGATACAAACGATGCGGCCTTTATTACAAAACTCAAAAAACTAGTTTCGGGTGCGGCACCTGACGAAATTTTATTGAACGCAATCAGTAAATCTGGCACCACAACCGAAACAGTCGTAAATTTGGAAGCTCTAATGCATTCTCAGCCAAAATTAATGCGCCGAGTTGTGCTTACAACCGATGAAGGTACTGTTTTGTGGGATGCCGCAAAAAAAGCCGGCGTGCCGGTGCTGGCAATACCACAAGCCGTTGGGGGCAGGTATTCAGTGTTTTCGGCCGTTGGGCTATTTCCACTATTGTGTGCAGGACTAGATGTAGTTAGTCTGTTGGGAGGCGCAATGAAAATGCGCCAACAGTGCTTAAGTGCAACTATTCTGGAAAATCCCGCGCTAGTGTCAGCAACACTTTTGTATTTACACCTAACAGCCGGTAAAAATATAAACGACAACTTTTATTTTCATCCCGAGCTTGAGTCACTTGGAAAGTGGTACAGACAATTAATGGGTGAAAGCATCGGTAAGGACAAAGTCGGGATTACGCCAACTGTGTCGGTTGGGTCAACAGATTTACACTCGCTGGGGCAGCTATATGTTGGTGGGCCAAAAGACAAATTTTTTACTTTTGTGAGTGCTGCAGGGCATTCAGATGCAATTTCTGCCCATAACCTACCGGAGCTTCCCTTAAGGGGAGATAGTTCTGCAGAGGCACCGTTGACAGATGTTATGCAAGCTATACTTACCGGAACGAAAAAGGCATACATGCAAAATACAATTCCATTTGTGCAAATTGATTTTGATTCCTTGTCGGCAACCGAAATAGGGGAATATATGCAATTTAAAATGCTCGAAATGATGTATCTCGGAAAATTACTGGGTGTTAATGCTTTTGACCAGCCAAATGTTGACGAATATAAACTTGAAACAGCAAAAGTATTGGCTCGTAAATCTGCCTAAAGATAATCCCTTAGCCTCTTGCTGCGTGACGGATGGCGTAGTTTTCTAAGTGCTTTTGCCTCGATTTGTCTAATACGTT
>CAYXGU010000022.1:0-3444 GCA_964464645.1 uncultured Candidatus Saccharibacteria bacterium | reverse complement strand
GTCACACCAAAAACTTTGCCGACTTCTTCTAAAGTGCGCGTACGCCCGTCTTTTAGGCCAAACCTCAGTTCCAGTACTTTTTGTTCGCGCGGATTTAGGGTATGCAGTACATCCCCAATGTGCCCTTTTAGCAATGCGTGGCTTGCGGATTCAAACGGAGACTTAATTGAGGTGTCCTCAATAAATTCTTTAAGTCTGCTATCTTCATCTCGGCCTACTTCTTGTTCAAGAGACGTGGTTTCCTGCTTAATTTTGATAATTTCTTTTGCTTTTTCGACGTCAATGCCCATCTCTTTTGCAATTTCCTCGGGTTTTGGCGCGCGCTCGTATTTTTGCTCAAGCTCTCGAGCGACTTTAGAGTATTTGTTAATTGTTTCAATCATGTGCACAGGAATTCTTATTGTTCTTGCCTGATCGGCAATTGCTCTGGTAATTGCCTGCCTAATCCACCAGGTTGCATACGTAGAAAACTTAAACCCACGGCGCCAATCAAACTTTTCAACCGCTTTCATTAGCCCTATGTTACCTTCTTGGATTAAATCCAAAAACCCAAGTCCGCGGCCCATGTACCTTTTGGCAATTGACACCACAAGCCGTAGGTTTGCCTTAGTTAATTTATCTTCCGCGGTCTCATATTCTGCTTTTGTATACAATTTTGTGTTTTTTGCTATTTCCTTTACGCGCTCAACAGTTATTTCCAGCTCATCTGCCAGGTATTTTGGCGTTGGCGGCTTGCCAAGGCTTTTTTCCAGTTTTGCAAAGGCTTTGTAGTATCTAGATACCTCAATTTGTTTTGCATAAGTTACTTCCTGCTCAGCTGTTAATAAATCGACCTTGCCAATTTCCTTTAGGTACATTCGAACTGGGTCAATGCTTGTGGCCTTGTCTAATTTAAGTTTAGAAACATCAAGGCGTTCTTCACTTATTTTTTGCGCTTCTTTTTCGGATTCAACATCAAATACGTCAATTTCAGCTTCCAGCAATTTCTCGTAAAGGAAATCAAGTGTTTCAATTTCGTCTTCGGCGTTTGGAAACAGCTCCATCACGTCGGCTTGCGTTAAGTAACCTTGTTTTTTGCCTTTCGCGATTAGTTTTTTTATGTTTTTTAATTCTTGTGCTTGTTTAGGATTTTCGGCCTTTATTTTTTTAGTCATACTGTGTTTTTTGTTTCGAAATTTTATACACCTTTTCCGATAATTCTTTTATTTGTGCAGTATCCTTTGCCAATTCCGCTTGCTTTAACTTTTCTTCTAACTCGGTCAGCTCTCGAGTCATTGTCGCTCTTTTTAGACGGTTAAAAATAGCAACTAGTTCTTTTTCAATTGCTGTTTCGCCTTCTTCCGCAATGCCAAGATCTCTTAAGTACAAATCGGTCGCAATTTGTTGCTGGTCTTCAGTGAGCTTGGAACTAAAGTATTTTATCTCAAATTTTTTCTTTCTACCAGTAATATATACTTTAAATTCAGTAAAAATGGCAAGTAATTGTTCGTCCGGGAAGTCTTTCTGGGCAAGTTTATACGTGAATTTTTGCGCGGTGTCAAGGTCGGCCTTAAATAACAGTGACAACATATGCTCTTGGGGCGAAGTTTGCTGGGACAAAAGAGTTTGCTGGGTGTCTTCAAAGTGGCGGTCAAACCCGGCGTGATCTGCATTTTTTATCATGTCCAGAATACTTTCCTCTTTTAGTTCAAGTTCAGTTGACAGCATTTTTGTGTAGTGGCCGAGTACCGCCGCATTTTGAATCTTGCTAAACTTTGGCGCAACATCCTGCATTATCTTTTTTTTGCCGACGGCGGTTTTTTTATCATGCTTTTTAAGCGCCGACACAATAAAAAAGTCATAAATCGGAATCGCATTAGCAAGTACCGACTTGGCCTCGGGCAAATTTGTGTGTATGAGTTCGTCAAGATCCGTAACAGTGTCCGGGATTACTGCAATCTTAATGTTAAAATCAAGAGTTTCGCCCAGCTCAATTGCACGTAAACTTGCGGTTGTACCGGCAGTGTCCGAATCAAAACACAGAGTTAAATCTGTGGTATACCGCTGTAATATTTTTAGCTGGTTGAGTGTAAGTGCGGTACCAGATGCGGCTACCACATTTTTAATACCGGCTTGGTGGGCGGACAGTACATCCATCTGACCTTCCACAAAAACAGCGCCATTTTTTTTGATCTCTACTTTGGCCTTGTCTAACCCGTAAATGTACGCGCTTTTATGGAATACAAGGGTTTCGGGTGTGTTCAGATATTTTGGCTGTTGGTCGGGTGTCAGTGCTCTGGCGGTAAAGCCTACTGTTTTTCCCGTAATGTCAATTAGCGGAAAAATTATACGATTGCGGAATTTGTCGTACTGTCCTTTTGTGACACCTGCGGCTTCGAGGTTTTGCAGAGAATGTCCGCTTTTAAGTAAAAAATCCTTCAGCAAATGAGGCGCATTTGGGGCAAATCCAAGTTTGAACTCTGCAAGTATTGTTTTTGTTAACTTACGCTTTTTTTCAAGATACTCAAGCGCCGGTTTTCCGGCAGGATGTTTTGTTAATAAATGCGCGTAGAAATTTGTGGTGTCTTCGTTTATTGCAAAAATTTGCGTTTTTGCCTTTGCACTAGGATCATAGCTTTTTTTGGTTAAAGTAACGCCCGCTTTTATTGCCAACTGTTGTTTTGCGGAATAGAAATCAATGCCCTCAATCTTTTGCACAAAGTCAAAGATATCTCCGGCTTCGCCACAACCAAAACATTTAAAAATTTGCAGTTCAGGTGAGACCATAAACGATGGTGTGTTTTCGGTGTGAAATGGACACACACCTTTGTAGTTCTGCCCCGCTTTTTTAAGCTCGATATACGCACCCACAACGTCAACTATATTTAGGCTTTGTTTAATTTGCTGATTTTCGTCCATTTAGCGGGCTTACTAGCACACATATTAGTGTTTTAGGATATGGTAGTCAAGGCGCTGAGTTGTTTTTCTTACACTGTCGGCTGGTTAGCCGGAGTCATAGGCTCTGTTTGGAGCGGTTCTGGTTCGGGTGTAGCGGTTGGTTGTGTTGGACTGGCGCCATCGGGAGAGCCGTAGTTATTATCACCAGGCGTTCCGGCCATAGCCAATAACACAATTGTAACTATGCCACCTACAAAAGGGATAAAGCTTACAAGAAGCCACCAGCCACTTTTGTTCGTATCGTGCATTCGTCTAATTGCTGCCCCAAGTGACGGCAAAAGGATTGCTAGCATGTACACGAAGACAAGTATGCCTTGGGTATTAATGAGACTCTCGAGGGTATACAGTACAACATATACAATCAGGTTTATAAGGACAAACATCCAGTAGCCTTTTCTACTAAGTCGGCCGCTGAACACTGCATACTGTTTTAGAACGTTAGTATAGTAGTTTAAAAATTCCATGCATTAAGTCTACTCCTAAAAGTTTGGGTTTGTAAAGCAATTA
>CAYXGU010000021.1:0-12367 GCA_964464645.1 uncultured Candidatus Saccharibacteria bacterium | reverse complement strand
CGTTTTTTGTGAATAAGTCTTTAAGCCACGCAACGGTATTGGTTATTTCAGGCAGATATTCGCTGTCTGTAGATACGCTTTTAAAAGCTACAAATTCCTGCAGAAGCGATTTATATGTTTGCATACAAGGTATAGTACCATGCTATACTGCGTTTATGAATAAAAACAACACAATCATCATAATAGTAATTATTGTTTTGGCAGTTGGCGGACTACTGTACTTTAGTTCCATGAATACCCAGGAAGTTGCAACCGACGTTCAAAATATGCAAGAAGCACAAAATGTGACCGAGGAGCTTGCTTACACGCAAGAGATGGACAAGGCGCAAGAAGAGCTTGATGCTTTTGTCGGCACCAAAACATTTACACTATCTGACGATTCGACCGCAAGCTACACTGCACAAAAGCGCTTTTTATCAAAAGAGGATGAAGTTGTAGTTGGTGTTACAGATGGGGTAACCGGCACTGTAGCATACAACGACGAAACAAACGAAGTTATGGTTGATGCCACAATAGAACTAACCACACTGTCAACGGGAACAGACGGCAGAGACTCTGATGTTGCTAAGTTTTTTAACCCCGGTCAGGCAACATTTACAACCATTTTTGCAGATGAGGGCGTGAGTGCAACCGGGGCATTTGCAGGCGAAGTTACAGGCGATTTAACAGTAAATGGGGTTACTCAGGAAGTTACCTTTGATGTAACTGGCACTATATCCGAGGACACTTTTGAAATGACGGGGACAACAACTGTGTTAATGAGCGATTTTGGAATATCTCCACCATCACTGTTGGAGGTTTACACGGTTGACGACGAAGTTGAACTTAACTTTACAGTCGTTGGCACTACCAACTAATTTGGTAGTCGGCCAGAGTGGAGGAATAGGCAGACTCGCAGTCTTCAGAAGGCTGTTCCAGCAATGGAGTGTGGGTTCGACTCCCACCTCTGGCACCACATATTCAATTGTATCCAGCTGAAGCAAAAGGTATAATGCAAAGTGTCTTCGTTTGGGCGGGTGGCGGAATGGCAGACGCGCTAGCTTGAGGGGTTAGTGGGAATTTTCCTGTGCAGGTTCGACTCCTGTCCCGCCCACCAGTGCGAGAGAGACGCTTCACGTTGTTGCGCTACCTCTCGCTCGCTTCGTTCGCGAGAGTAGTTCAGCGGTAGAACGCTTCCTTGCCAAGGAAGAGGTCGCGGGTTCGATCCCCGTCTCTCGCTCCACATTTGGGGCGGTAGCCAAGTTGGTCACGGCACCGGTCTGAAAAACCGGCGATGTGGGTTCGATTCCCACCCTCCCCACCATAGAAATATTCACTTGTTTTTTTCCTGTTATTACAATGAAATAATTTTCGATTTTGGTTATAGTGGGTGGTAAATAGTTCGACTGATATACTTATTCTATGGAAATCAAGCATATACTAGACGAGTTATATGGTCTAAAAAATATCACAAAGATTTATAAAGCAGAAGGAGGACACGATGGAGATAACAGCATAGTTGGAACAAAATCTGATAAGTACTTTCTGAAACAATACAAAAACTATAGTGAACAAAGAGTAATAGAAATCCATAAAACGTACGAATTTTTTGAAAATGCTGGTATTCCAACTATTTCGCCTTTAAAAAACAAAAACAATTCTGATTATTTCGAATTAAAAAACAACTATTATGCACTATTTTTCTTCATTAATGCAAAAGCGATTCCAAGAGAGGAATTAAATACAACAAACATTGCATCAATGGGCAGGTTATTAGGAAAAATGCATAAAGTCGCAGGCAATGAACTACCTGATTTTATGAAATCTCAAAAAAATAGAAAGTTTGACATTGAATTTTTTAATGAAAATGCAAAGTCATTGCTAGAACATATCGAAAATATTGATGATAAAACAGATTTAGATAAGATGAATATTGAAACTCTTAGCAACAAGATAAACTACATAAACACTAACAGTGAAATGATTTTAGCTACCAAACAACCAAAAGATATTATCTTAACTCACAGAGATTTTCACGAAAGAAACCTGTTTTTTGATGAAAACGGCGAAGTACTTAAAATATTTGATTTTGATAAAGCCTGCGGGGATTCAAGGTACATAGAAATTAGTAGAACAATTCTTTTTGTGTGTACAGCAGGAAAGTTTGAGGAATCTAACTTTAACAAAATAGAAACACTATTAAAGAATTACTTAAAAGAATTTGCTATTGATGAAAAAGAAATGGAAAATGCACTTAAATTTTATATCTTTGATGATATGTTTAGCAGATGGATTATTGACCAATACTATATAAAAGAAAACAGGAGAACGGGGTACTTTATGAAAGACCAGCACGATACACAAATCTATATGAGTAGTAATTTAGATAATTTTATTCAAAAAATAGTCTCGTATTTATAAAAAAGTTCGCAACATCGTTCATAATACTCCACCAAAAAAAATACACGCGTCTTCTTCCAACACTACTGATATAATTTAAATGTGAAACTTCACCTAGCTGAATTGAGTAACTTGTTATTAACAATCCCTTTTATTCACGCGCTATTTAAACCGCGATATAATATTGATTTTATCTATGATACAAGCGTTATGTTATTTATAGCTGAGTTTTTATCGATACATTCCAGTGGGATGTTAGGAGGAGTATCAAATAAAAATATAAAGGCTAAAATAGCGTTATTCTTTTTTTACATACTCTTCGTAGTCATGTTGTTAGCAACTACAAAATCCCCACAGCTATTTTATTTCTTGACTGTAAGCTTTATAACCAAATTTTTTATACACAGAAATACATCAGCAACAGAGGCTTTTGTTAAACCCTTCTTGGTGTTGTTAGGAACCACATTTTTCGTTATATTTGCAAGTAGCATAATAAAAATAATTATTCCGATTCCAGATTATGTTCTTATGCAAAAACCTAGCAATATAAGCGGACTTTTTGTAGAAGTACCGCAAACGATATTAGTATGGGGTATAATCTATCCCATAGGACTGTATTTGATTAGTTTTATTGATATTCCAATAGAAAAAAGTTCGTAACTTCGTTCAAGACACTTCACCAAGATGACATAACTGACTGATATAATGTCTACGTGCACCTTATACTTAAAAGCTTAGTCTTCATTATTCTCTCTGTTCTAATTTCAAATTCCTGTTTTGACATTGGCTACTAGGTCCAGGATTCGATGATAAAATAGCTTATTTTGTGCTGGCTGTTGTTTTATACTCAGTATTTTTGGCTATACTATTAGCGTACAAGCTTACAAAGTCATTATTTGAAAGAAAATTGACAAACAATTTAAGAAGGCAAAGATTTAATCATTAATGAATTAGAAAAACTAGAAAAAAGTTCGCAACATCATATATAATATTCCACCAGTGATTCTACATAGGTACTGCAACTAAAACGAATGGTCGATTTTGGATAGAGAGTGGGAAAGTCGGGGTGATACAATTATTTTATGTCAAATAAACCATATGATTGGACGCATGGGTCTTCATATTTTGGTCCGGAGGAGAGGGGCAGAGGCTTAAAACAAACAGAAGGATCAGAAGGTTATGAAGAAACATTAGGATTTAAAGCTGAAGATCTTGAGGGGAAAAAAGTGCTGGATTTAGGTTCAGGTCCAAAGGAAAGACTTTCAAAAGACTTACAAAATAGAGGTATTACTGTAGACTTAGTGGCAATAAATCCAGATTTAGGAATATGGTCTACAGCTAGACGAGATTTAATAATTGAGCCTTACTGGGAAAAGAAATCAATTGCAGCCGTTGGACAAGCATTACCATTTAAGACCGGCACTTTTGACGAAGTGTTGGCTTTATATTCTGTATCTTGGTATACATCTCCGGAAGACGATGAAAATGAAGAAGCTGCTAAATTATGGGCAAAAGAGATTGTAAGAGTTTTAAAAAAAGGTGGCAAAGCTAGAATTTTTCCAGTGTCAAAATGGCCCAAAAGAGACGAACAGCGCTTTAGAGATATTTTTACTGGACTAGGTGTTGAAATTACTATCAATGAGTTGGATTCGGGTCTAAAAAGGGCAATTATTACAAAACAAGTGGGTATTCAAGAATACTCCAAAAATTAACAAAAATAGGCAACTCAGTTGGCTTAATAATTCCGAAACAATCGCTTGATAGACATTGAAGATAACGAATAAGAAGTTGGCAAGTTTAGGTGTCGATATTGCTAATAAAAAGATTAATATAGAAAAACTTGCTGATTTGTTAAGGAAAACTTCTTGTTGAGAAATCTGTAAACAAAGATTTCTTTATTGATCCTGGTGGTTCAATTAAAGCAGCAGGGCAAGAAGAAAAAATAGTAAGACTGGAAGTTTATCCCGTAAATAAATGGACAAGTGAGCCCGAGCCAGACCACGAAGTAGAAAAAAATACTTTAGATTTCCTCAAACCCACCACAAGAGATAAAAGTAGGCATAGTTTTTGAGCACGAAGTCATTCCAAGATTAAAAAAGCAAAATTTAATTGATTAGATAGCTTATGGATTCATTAAAAAAGCAGGATGACATAGCTAACTGATATAATGTCTACGTGCACCTTATACTTAAAAGCTTAGTCTTCATTATTCTCTCTGTTCTAATTTCAAATTCCTGTTTTGACATTGGCTACTAGGTCCAGGATTCGATGATAAAATAGCTTATTTTGTGCTGGCTGTTGTTTTATACTCAGTATTTTTGGCTATACTATTAGCGTACAAGCTTACAAAGTCAATATTTGAAAGGAAATTGACAAATAATTTAAAAAGCTAAGATCTTCCTGTTTTTAAATATGTTTATTGCTTTTCGACTTTCTGTGCTGACATAATTGATTGGTGGAGAAGCGTGTTGCAAAAGTAATACTAAACAATGGAAATAGAACACTCTTACAGCATCGTAATGTAAAGGATGGTATACCTTTCTCAGGCTTTTGGAGCCTGCTTGGGGGACAGATAGATGATGCAGAAACACCAATGAATTAGAAAAACTAGAAAAAGTTCGAAAATTCATTCATAATGCACTGCCAAACCCTCAACTAGTAAGTAACTCCTTTAGCTTATCAAACTCAGGCGCAACTCTCGCTAAAAGTTGAAAATGCTTGTTTTTTGAGTACTCAAAGTTATACCTCTCAGGCATTTTTGGAAGCCAATTAGTTACAACATTGTTAAAACTGGCTAGTAATTCGTGCTTGTCCAACAAACCTGCTTCAACTGCGTCAAGCGCAATTCTTATTCTCTCTTCAGATAACACCTCTAATTTATCTGCGTCTTGTAGAATTTTGCCCTCGGTAAATGATGGCTTCGAACCAAATTCGTGGTTTTCTATGCTGTCTAGCGTATTAGCTTGATATTTGGCGGGTAATAACTTGGCTAAATATTCAGAAACAACCTTTGCAACTCTGTAGTCCCCATAAGGTAGGTCCGGAATCCTAACATCGTGCCACCAGCAAAATAGTTCAAGCAAATCACTATCAACCTGTTCAGTTATGTTGTTAGCTATTTCCTTAGCAAGCAAAAATGTTCTGTAGTGGTGCGTAATTTCGTGCATACAATCTTTTGGGTTATTTACCAGATTTTCCTGCGCTTGCTTAATTAGGGTAGTTTTTAATTTTTTATCCATAAAGCAAGTATAGCCAATTTTTGAAGTTAGTGTTTCTAAATTGTCAGGTGTATACTCAAAAGATGACTAAGAATGAGCTTAATCACCTTCAGCAAATAATCGAAAGCGACGTGCTGTGGTATCAAAACGACAAAATTAAGTATTTAGTTAGTCTTTTTGATAAGAAAACACTAACCAAAGAAGAACGCTCCGATAAATCAGCATATAAAACCCTCCTAAAGCGAAGTAATTTTTTGGTGGGCGAAACGGGTTATAACTGGGATCAATGGCGGCTGCCGATTGAGTGTGCAGTTATACATCACACGTCTAGTTCTCCAACTATTAGTCTGAATGAGTTAAATGTATTGGGCCTAAGATTATACATTCAGCAGTATCTTAAAGATGAGGATGTGCTAAATCAGCCGCTGTATTCGGGCCATTATTGGTACGGCAAGCCCGCAACAAAGAATAATATGTGTTTTGTAAGTTATCATTACCTTGTTAGACCTAGCGGTAAAGTTGTTCAGTTAGCAGATAATAACGCATATTTATGGCACGCTGGAAATTTAGACATTAATCGCAAAAGTATTTCAATTGCGTTGGCAGGCAAGTTTTATGGCAAAAGTCCGACACGTGAGGCTCTTACGGCAACTGCAAAGCTTCTTAAGGACCTAAAGATTCCAAAAGACAAGGTGTTTGGCCACTGTGAGGTTATAAATAAGCAATTACTAGGCGAGACGGCCTCTCCAGGAGATTTGTTTGTAGGCGGCTGGAAGGGTGAGCTTTTGACTTACTATGGAAAATAGCTGGCACCAACTAAAAACATTATTGGTAAAAATTATTTCTGATTCTCGCAGACCTGACTATATTAACCACGCAGAAAATACCTTAAAGTGGTTATTAGTACTTGACCCAAAAGCAAGCAAAGAAGCGCAACTAGCCGCGTTCGCGCATGATATGGATAGGTGTTGGTTTGCAAAGATGGCTCAAGTAGAAAACGAGCCATACTTAGACTATAAAATCAGACATTCACAAAGAGGTGCAGATATTGTTTCGGCAATGATGATAGCCTTAGAATTTCACCCCGACTCCGTACAAAAAGTACATTATCTTATAAGTAACCACGAGATTGGCGGAAACACCGAGGCTGATACAGTAAGAGATGCTGACAGTCTGTCTTTTTTTGAGAATAATCTACCGGTCTACTATGAGCGGCGTGGTAAGGAAGCTACACAAACAAAAATAAGGTTTATGTATAGCAGGGCATCTGAAAAGGCAAAAAAATTGGTAGGAACGGTAGATTTTGATCCGGAGTTAAGAAGTTTGCTACATGAAACTCTGCCATCACTTTTTGTATAATAACCACATGGAATTTTCTAAAATGACCGAATACGACATTAAAGATGTCGCGCATGTTTTTATGACCTCATTTAATCATGTTGGCGAGCAGTGGACTTTTGAGACAGCTCTTGCGCATGTAAGTCAAAACTTTTTTGGTAATGCTCATTGGGTTGCGAAAGAAAATGATAAAATTGTTGGATTTATTATGGGTATTATTTTAACTAGGGAACATGGCACTGAGTTATTTATAGACTCAGTTGCTGTATTACCTGAATACAGAGGCAGAAGAGTAGGTAGTGGACTGTGGTCACTAGCCGAACAGTATGTAAGTGAACAGAAATTACACGGCATTAGGCTGTTGGCAAATCAAACTCTTAAGTCATTTGAGTGGTATACACAAATGGGTTTTACAAAAAGTGGTTGGGTTGAACTAGAAAAAAGTTTGTAACTGCTATACTTTAAGTGTGAAAATCCGCGAACACAAAAAACACAACCTCTTTTTACATAAAATAAATCCGCTTATACGACTGCTTATAGTTTCGGACATGTTAATAGTAGGTGCAATGGGCATGTTTGCACCACTTTACGCGTTATTTGTAGAAGAAAACATCGAAGGTGTTGATGAATTTGTAATTGGGGTATCTATTTCGATATTCCTGGTGTCGCGTAGTTTGTTGCAAATTCCAATAGCAACCTTAATAGACAAGATAAAAGGTGAAACTGACGATTATGACTTTTTAGTAATTTTTAGCGTACTTATGGGCATAGTTCACTTAGGCTTTTTAGGCGTGACTCAGATTTGGCAGCTGTATTTGATGCAACTCCTGCTTGGGATACTCACAGCCGTTACATACCCATCTTATATGGCGTTGTTTACAAGACACATTGATAAGCATATGGAAGGCACTGAATGGGGCGTGTACTACACCTTTATAGACGTAAGTAGTGCAGTTTTGGCCACTCTGGGTGGATATATTGCGTCTGCATACAATTTTGATGTGTTGATTGTGCTGGTTTCGGCACTGTGTATTATGGGTGCAGTGGTGCTGGTACCAATTAAGCCTTATATATTTAACTATAATAAATAGTACATGAAGTTACTCTTTAAAATCGATATGGAATATGACATCGATACCACGATGTATATGTTGGGTGAGTTAGACTGGAAAGCAAGAGCAGAAACTATGGAATTGCCACTAGATCTTGTAGAAAGTGTACATTCTGCAAGTGAGGCGAGTTATCCACAAGTTGCAAATAAATTGAGAACCGAGTTTCTAAAAACATACACAGCCTTGGAGACTTACATGATTAGGGCCAAAGATGCTTACCAGGCTTCGTGGAACGAGATAAATGACGAGTTCTCAACTTTAGTTGCAGCTAAGACACACCCTTGGCTTTACGATGAGTATATTTGTGTTGTGACCAACTACAATCTTGGAGTGAGCAACTGGGACGGTAATATTGTTGGTAGATGGTGGAAAGAGAATCCTGATACCCAGCGACGTATAACCGCACATGAGATATTACTTGCGCACTATTTTTCAATCCACCGCAAACACTACAAGACTTCCAATTTAACTGATAACCAAATTTGGGCATTAGCTGAGATATTTGCGCTTGCCTTGACAGGGCTGGATGAGGATTTTCAAAAATTTTGGCCTTGGGATGCAGCTGGTTATTACACGGAGCATAACTATTCCCAGCTTGTTAACTTACAAAGCGAGCTTAAATTACCATTTTTGGAAAGAAAATCATTTGATGAGTATGTTAGGGTTGGGAATGAGCTTGTGAAAGAGCACTTTGCTAACGATTAAAATGCTTGACAAACAGTTAGAAATTGTGTAAATTGACCCTTGTCTCCACGAAAGTCTCGCGAAAGCCTTTCTTTCACGGGGACGCTGAAGAAACCACCGCAAGGTGGTTTTTTCATTTGTAAAATCTGTTACTATAGTTAAGGTATGAAAATAGCAACTGAGTCGCGACAAGACGAAGACATTCTTTCAGAGATTGACCCAAGAAAATACTTAGTCTTATTTAGAGACTCACAGCAATATAATGAAGCTAGAAATAGATTTTTTGAGAACAAAAGAGTTGCTGACGCAACACAAACCGAGCTAACTGAAGTTTTTGAAGAAAGTGACACGGTAATAGACGCTCTCGGATCGTTCAATAGGGAAGTTCGCTTTACATATATGCCGTCTCTTGATATTTACCAAAGGTCAACCATTTCAGCTATTTCGGACTACCTTACACTTTTAGGAGACTTGCAAGATGGGGGGGCTGAGCGACTAGTAGGCTATGCCGATAGCCCTAGAACGGCTGTACTTGAACTAGACAAGATGAGAAGAAGATATCATCTTGAGGCTGCGCAGGAACTTAGGGACACTAGAATGGTACCAAATCTAAAGCTGGCCGAAGCATTTGTTCGCTTGATCGCAATTAACAAGGGTCTTTCTGATGAGTCTGAACTTAGCACCACTACACCAAAAAGACTGCAGATGCAGTTAGCTTAGTATTGTTATGACATTGTCAGCCGATCAGACCTCTACGTTAAAACAGATAGTTTCTTGGTATAACAACCCCACCAAAGCACAATACATCACCCTTGGCGGCTACGCCGGCACAGGCAAAACCACGCTAATCGCCGTTATCAAAGAAATTCTAGCTAAAACGCAACCACACGCCGATAAAAAGCTAAAAATTGCCTTTTGTAGCTATACCGGTAGGGCAGTGCAAAACCTAAAAAACAAGCTTACTGAGCAAAACGCACTAAAAAGCACCGATACCATTAGCACCATTCACGGCCTAATATATGATCCGATAGAAAATACAGCAGGCGTTATTATAGGCTGGCAGAAAAAGCCTGAGATACTTGCGGATCTAATAATTATTGACGAAGCCTCAATGATTGATAGCGACATTTGGGCTGATTTGCTGTCCTTTAATGTACCGATTATTGCAGTTGGTGATCATGGGCAATTACCGCCTATTAAAACCGGGTTTAACTTAATGCATAACCCACACCTAAAATTAGAAAATATTCACAGACAGGCTAAGGACAACCCAATAATCAATCTGTCAATACTTGCACGCACTACCGGCAGTGTACCTGCAGGCCGACATAGCGATTTTGTCATTAAATACACTCAGCAAGATGACCTCTACACTGACGCCAGCACTGATTTGCTCGAAAACTACACACCGGATTTGTTAATTCTCTGCGGGTACAATACCACTAGAGTCAAAATTAATCAGTTTGTGAGAACAGCGCTTGGGTTTGAGTCACCAGATCCACAGACCGGCGATAGAGTTATTTGTTTACGCAATAATCACACCAAAAAAATCTACAACGGCATGCTTGGCACCATAAAAAGTATTTTGCCCGCAAAAAAGGGATTTTACAGCGTTGAAATTGCTATGGACGACGTTGCCGACACATATGCAGGGAATATTTACGCACCGCAGTTTAATGCAACACAGCCAATAAACTTTACACAGGATCGCGCCAAGATTGGCGAATACGACATTTTTGACTTTGGCTACGCTCTAACAGTGCATAAGGCACAGGGTAGCCAAGCACAAAAAGTGGTGTTATTTGAAGAACGCTTTGCAAAAATGACCGATGAAGACTGGAAAAAGTGGTTATACACTGGAGTAACCCGCGCACAAAGTGAGCTGTATATTTTTGGAAACTGATATTATAGAGGTATGACTAAGATTTTTGGCACTTTAGTAGCACTGGTTGCGCTTTTGGGTGTGTTTTCATTTTCAACATATGCTCAGGGTAGTGAAAAGATAGAAAATTATGACGTGCACCTTACAGTCAACCCGGACGGCACTGTAACAGCCGTTGAGCGCATTACGTATGATTTTGGCACGCTCCAAAAACACGGCATTTTTAGAACAATTCCTTTTGTTAAAACGAATGAGGACGGCGATAACTTTAAGTTAAAATTTGACGATTTTTTGGTAAAAGATGCGGATGGTAATGACGTTATGTTCGACATACAAAAAGCATCCAAGGAACACGAGCTTAAAATTGGCGATCCCGACAAATTTGTGACTGGAAAAAAAGACTACTTAATAACCTATACAATAACTGGGGCACTTACGTACTTTAGCGACCATGATGAGTTGTACTGGAACGCTGTAGGCACAGAGTGGCCGGTACCAATTGAGAACGCAACAGTCACCGTTAAGTTGCCTACACCTATAGCAGCCAGCCAACTTCTTGGGGAATGCTATACCGGTGTTTTTGGGGCAACACAACAAAATTGCTTAGTTAGTACCGACTTTGCGTCCGGACAAGCTATATACACCGCGGCCAATCTTGCTCCGTACACCGGACTTACAGTTGTTGCGGGTTTTCCAAAAGGGCTTGTCGCAGTGTTAGAACCTGAAAAGTACGTGTCTACCGAGTCAATCCTACTAACACTATACATACTTGCGGTTACGCTGGTTAACACACTTATCCCTGCGGTGTTTATTATAAAATGGAACAAAATTGTTGCTAACTTTAACGCAAAGAAGCGCATAGTAACAGCCTGGTTTGATCCGCCAAAAAATACCGACGGTACTTTTTATACCCCTGCCGAGACCGCATATTTAGTACACAACAAGTTTTCGAACAAAATTGTAGCTGCCACAATTATCGACTTGGCACGACGTGGGTTTTTGACCATTAGTATTCAAAATGAAGATAGAGCATTATTGCCCGACAAAACAGAGGTAGTCTTTATAAAAAACGTGCAGGCCGATGCAGCTGAGCTTACAAAGCATGAATTTTATATTTATGACGGGCTTTTTGGGAACAAACTCACCGAAACCACATTAACAAGTCTTAAGAAAAACACCGCCTTTGGCACCAAGATGATTTTATTTAACTCAGAACTTAAGAAATCACTTACCCGAAAAAACATGTATTTTGGTTCGATTTGGACAGAAGTAGCTCAAAGCTGGATTGCCGTCTTTTCTTTATTCTTTATGGGTGTTGGCTTTGCAATTGCGTATACACTTTATGGTCGAAAAGTAAGAAATCTTTCGGACCTTGGGATTGAAAAGTACTCAGAGGGATACTCGCTGCTTAATTTTTTGGTGTCACAAGACGAACACTTTGATTTTCAGGCAAAAGAACAGATGTTTTTTGAAAAACTCTTACCATATGCAACCGCGTTTGGGGTTGAGGACGTGTGGATCAAACGGTTTGGCAACCTCATTAACTTAACAGATATGGGCTGGTATCAAAATACCTCCGGCACAAATTATGCGTTTGGAAGTTTAGCTAGCAATATAAGTTCGGGGGTTGGGAGCTCGGATGCAACATCCACACGCAGTTCGAGTGGGTTTTCAAGAGGGGGCGGTGGAGGTGGATCATCAGGCTGTGGGGGAGCCGGCGCAGGCGGTGGGAGTAGGTAAAAATTAGGTGATGA
>CAYXGU010000020.1:0-12493 GCA_964464645.1 uncultured Candidatus Saccharibacteria bacterium | reverse complement strand
GGGCGCAACAGGCTGCGCGCTTACGCGGCTTCGATCAATAGTGTAACCGCCTTCACGCACAATGCCTTTTTCAATTTGCTCAATGGCCTGTAACTGCGACCATGCCCCAATCCGATGAAGCGGACCTTTTTGCGCCATCGCGTTGTACTGATCTCTGGTCATCGGATCGCTTAGCGCCGCCTTCCACAAAGTCCTGCTTGCCCGTGCATTCATGTCAGCTCTTTCAAAAACGGCGCTCGTCCAGCTTTTTGCGGTTTTTGTTAGTGTTTTTTTGGG
The DNA here is from genome assembly GCA_964464645.1 of uncultured Candidatus Saccharibacteria bacterium. Taxonomy (GTDB): domain Bacteria; phylum Patescibacteriota; class WWE3; order UBA101185; family UBA10185; genus CAYXGU01. The sequence goes on along the minus strand of CAYXGU010000020.1, from coordinate 12,217 downwards.
ATCTGTAACAAGCCCGTATAAGTCAAGTGAGATACCAATAGATCCGGGTAATGCGTCTACTTGCTCTTCGGTTAACAACGCAAGATCTGCACTTCCACCATACTCGTAATCTGCGACCGAAACCTTAAAGGAATTCTTAAAATCATCCACATACTTTTCCTTTAGCCATCCGCTCATGTCCTTCATCTGAAAGTCAAGGTCGTTTAAGAACTGGTTTAGTCCGGTAAAGTCTTCTTGAATTGCTTCATTTGGTTCCGGGACAGCCGGCCTTTTATAAAATGGGCGGTCTCCAGGATAATAGCCCACATAAAATGGGTTTGTTTCTGCCATGGTTTTATTTTATACTAAAGGCACATGCCAAAAAACCGCAAATTTCACATTTTACTGGCGCTAGGTGTTGCAACATTAGTATTTGCAACTACATCACGTACCGCACATGCGCAAAGTTGTGAGCACGAAAATCAAATGTATGGCAATTCCAGCAGAAACTGGTCAATAAGTATTGCTGGTACTATGGGTAACATGATCCCGGCCACCGTTAACGCCGGAATGGCCACTGTAACTGGCGGGGGACCTGACAGAACCGGCAGCTGTCTGGGAGAATTACCAAACATAGTTGCAGAAAACGGGGACTCTGCGCCAAGATTGGCAGAAACAACAGCAAATCTTGGTGGCTGTATGCCTGAAGACGCTGATGATCAACAATTTTGCCAAAACCTTGTCACGGTCTACAGAGAACCGGGCTACGGCGACCCCGGAGCGTCGATAAACGGCAACACCACAGCACTCGCCTCTGCAATTGATGCACGTGCCAGTCTGCTAGGCATTGCGAACCAAGCCGGCAAACTTAACAACGAGCCGCCCCCCACAAACCTGGCTTATTTTTGGAACAAGCAAATCGAAGACGTACCATTTGCAGGACGCGCGTATGCCGCGGAACCAACGTATTCCGGTCTATTTTTAGATATAACCTACGAGCTTTGGCTAATATCGCGAAATGTAGCCCTGGGCTTATTAGCAATTGTGGGTATTGTCGTGGGTATTATGATTATGACCAGAAAAAGAATCAGCGCGCAGGCAACTGTCACTATGCAATACGCCTTACCACGACTAATAATAGGGCTTATTCTAATTGTGTTTAGCTACGCAATCGGGGCAAGTATGGCAAGTTTTGCGTGGGCACTGCAAGGTAGTGCTGCATCTATTGTTGATGCAATTGCACGCGATACGACAACTGTAAACGAGGCCATCGTGCTGTCACAGTATGGTGTGGGGTTGCAGGCAGTTTTGCTTATTGCGGTTGTGTTTGCACTTGGGGCGTCGCCAATAACAGCTGTTGTGCTGGTGGTTACTCTTGTTGCCATGCTTATTTTGTACATCATGGCATACATTAAGTTACTCATAGTGTACTTTAAGCTAATTCTTGCCATTATTATTTCGCCGTTTGCTTTTTTGATGGGCTCAATCCCGGGACACGAAGACAACACCACAAATTGGTTTAAAAAAGTTGTGGCGTATATGCTTGGTATTCTTGCGATTAGAGTAGTAATTAACTTCACTCAAATAATTGCAACTTTTATCATTCTTGAAATGGGGTCTAACTGGCAAGCCGGGCTTATCCCTTTTGTAGGCGGCATAGGGGTATTTGTCGGCTCACTTATTGTCTCGATGGTCTTGATTTACGGCTACAACGAGGCCCGTCGCGTACCAGACAAAATCATGAACGCGATTGTTGGTGCACCAAAGCGAAGATAAGCATCCCGTAACAAAAAACCTGTATAATCTGTACGATGCCCATAGACGACGCCCAAATCACTAATAAAAACCACGCCGTCCCCCAGAACATTATGGATGTCGAGTTTAAAATAATCGGCAGCCTTACTATGCGTCAATTTTTTTATATTGCCGGATGCTCCGGTATTGCGTATCTGGTTTACATTTCGTATGCATCATTTCTTAAATGGCCAATTATTCTGTTTTTTGGGTTACTTGGTCTTGGGCTGGCATTTGTACCGATTCAGGATCGCGGGCTGGATCAGTGGATTATAAATTTCTTTAAGGCTATATATTCTCCAAATCAAAGAATCTGGCAAAAGGATCCGCAAATTCCGTTTGCGTTTGAATATCAGAGCATGGATGTGGTACGCCAAGAGCTCATTACCCTAACACCAACAACAAGTAGACGCAAACTCGAAAAGTTTTTAGACACCCAGGGCAGACAGATAAAGGAAGATCCGCTTGATATTCCGCAGGCACGCTATGCGCAAAAAGTTGCTGATGCGTTTTCGGCATTTGCCTTCCAGGCAACGGCTCCGGTAATAGCTCCTGTTGGAACGCAAACCGTGGTCACACCAACAGTGCCTACAGTTACCCCAGCTCCAACTTACACAACACCACTGCCACAAACACCGCCTAGCAGTACGCCGGTTAGCGAACCGCAACCAACACCCCCATCGGAACAAAAAGAAGAACTTTTGCTCCCAAAGCCACAAGAAGCACCACTTGACCCCATTACTCCCGATCAGCACTCAGGCCGCTTTTTTACCAACCTGTTGCCCAAGATGGGGGTAATTAAACTACCGGTCCGCGGTGAAAAGATATTCAAAACCACAGAAGAAACCGAACTCGAAGAGGACATAACCGAAAAAGCGCAACAGCTACAAGCATTACTAACCGAAATTAAACAAAGCGATTCGTATAAAGAACTTGAGACAAAAACACAGCCTCAACCCGAAATCAAATACACCAAAATTCCGCCAACCCCTCCGATGCAAACACAACCGGCTACACCAGCCGCCGCGCCTATAGTTACTCAAACAAACTACGCTCCAACCCAACCCGAGCCCCAACGCATAGCCGCACAACCGGCACAAAAAGTTGACGATCAGGTAAAAGCAACGCTTGAGGCGCTAAAAATCGAAAACAACCGACTTGAAAACCAAATTAAAAAACTGCAGGCAGAACTAGCCAAAGCTTCCGCGCCAGAAGAAAAGAAACAAAAACAAGAAACCATTACTAAGCTCGAAGAAGAACACCGCGAAAGCAGCAAGCGGTACGAAGGCATTAAAGCAAGACTCGAAGAACTACAAGAAAAGGTATTTGTGAAAAAAGCAGTCTCCCAAGAAATGGAGCAGGCGCAAGAAGTCATCAAGGGCGAACGCCCGCAATACGACGATATTAGTCCGGTAAGCGCAACTGCAAATGTTGTACTTGGCACTGTTATGGGACCGGATCAAAAGGTACTTGAAAATGTAGTTTTGATAATTAAAAATCAACAGGGCGAACCGGTGCGCGCGCTAAAGACAAATCAGCTGGGCGAGTTTAAAATAAGCACACCATTGTCAAACGGCATATACACATTGGAAGTAGACAAAACTAAGAAGACTTCGTTTGGCTTTGATATAATTAGGATCGAAGCCAACGGACAAGTTTTGTCCCCAATTTATATTATGGGGAAGAATTAGATTATGTCGAAAATTTTAGCATCTACACAAAATCACCTTGACATCGAGGCTATACAAGAAGGGTTTGTGGTAACCAAAAGCGGTTCAGTGTGTGCAATTTTAGAGACCACCGCGGTTAACTTCGACTTGTTATCAGAGATAGAACAGGACGCAATGATCTCGGCCTTTTCAATGCTATTGAACTCAATTTCGTTTCCAATCCAAGTACTTATTCGGTCGAAACGGTTGGACATCACCAAGTATCTGGAAAAAATTCACCGCGTTGAGCAAAAAATTACCGACCCGCTGTTAAAGAGGCAGGCTGAGCAGTACCGAAAGTTTGTGCAGGAAGTTATCGAAACAAACGATGTGTTAAACAAAAAATTTTACGTCATTATTCCCTCCGGCGGAACAGCATCCATGAAGCGCGCCGGTGCAGCACCCTTCGATTGGATGGCGGTACTTTTTGGTTTTCATCACAAACGCACCAACACAATAAACGTTGACAAAACAATTGAGCAAACAAAGCCTGAGCTCATGCCAAAAGTCGAACACGTGTCTTCGGAGTTTAACCGCCTTGGCGTGAAAACAAAGATGCTCTCAACTCAAGAGCTTGTGGAATTATACTTTGATATCTACAACCCAAGCACGGTGCACGGCCAAAGAATCCGCACAAATATAAACGACTACATGACAGCAATCGTAAATCCTGCGATTATAGAGGAGTAAACTTATGGGCCTGCCTAAACCAAGATTATTTAAAAAACGCCAAGAGAAAAAAGACCTTGCACAGCGCGAAGCCGCGGCTGCAAACCCCCAAGCTCAGCAACCCGGCAAGACTCCGGCACAAAAGTTGGCCGAGGGTATGGTAAATGTAAAGGACGTTATTGCACCATCAGCGATTGAGGTCGATTTTAATTACATTAAGGTTGGGAACACCTACTACCGCGTGTTGTTTGTGTCAGGCTTTCCACGGTTTGTCGGTGCAAACTGGTTATCGCCAATTATTAACTTTGACCACTCGCTTGATATCTCGATGTTTTACTATCCGGTTGACTCTAAAGGCATTTTAGACGATCTGCGGCGCAAAATTACCGAAATGGAAGCAACCACCATGTCAAATCGCGAAAAAGGAAAAATTAGCGACCCGACAGTAGAAATAGCCCTAGACGACGCGAAGGCCTTGCAAAACCAACTGGTTAAGGGCGTAGAAAAGTTTTTTCAGTTTTCATTTTATATTGCAATTCCGGCACAATCCTTAGATGAGCTTGAAGCGACCACCAAAAAACTTGAGGCAACCCTAGGCTCACTTCTGCTTATTTCAAAACTCGCGACTTTGCAAATGGAAGAAGCATTTCAATCAACCGTGCCGGTTGCATTGGATAAGCTATTTATTACCAGAAACATGGACACAACCAGTTTGGCAACCACCTTTCCATTTACATCTTCTGACCTTACAACCGACGACGGTATTATGTACGGTATTAACCGCCATAACGGTTCTTTGGTGGTCTTTGACCGTTTTTCACTTGAAAATGCAAACAGCGTAATATTTGCAAAGTCCGGTGCAGGAAAATCGTTTTTGGTAAAACTTGAAGCGTTGAGGTTAATGATATTCGGCGCGGATGTAATGATAATTGACCCCGAGATGGAATATAAAATGCTAAGCGATGCGGTTGGTGGTAACTACATTGATTTTTCCGCTAACTCGCCGTCAAAAATTAATCCATTTGACCTGTCGGGGGTAACAACCGAGGGTGGCGAAAACGAGCTGGGACAAAAATTGCTGTCTTTGCACACGCTGTTTAAGCTAATGTTGGGCGAACTAAACCCCACCGAAGAAGCCCTGCTCGACAGAGCGCTTATTGAAACCTACCGTATTAAAGGCATCACAACCGATCCTGAAACACAACGCACCAAAGAACCGCCGGTTATGGAAGACCTGTACAAGGTGCTAATGGGTGCAAACGAGCCCGAGGCCAAAGGTATGGCAGAACGTCTAGAAAAATACATTCGGGGTTCTCTGGCCGGAATTTTTGATGCCCAATCCACGGTCCAGCTGGGAAGCAAGATGACGGTATTTTCTACCAGAAATTTAGAAGAAATTTTGCGTCCGATTGCCTACTACATAATTTTGGATTTTGTATGGACGCGCATAAAACGCGATTTAAAACGCCGAATTTTAATTGTGGAAGAGGCGTGGTCACTGTTGCAAAACGAAGACAGCGCGCGGTTTATATACGGTGTTGCAAAGCGCGCGCGTAAATACTACCTTGGGCTTACAACCATTTCGCAAGATGTTGACGATTTTTTGCGCTCCGACTATGGCAAGGCGATTGTAACCAACTCGTCAATTCAAATTTTGCTAAAACAACACCCGGCCGCAATTGACCAAGTAGCTGAAACGTTTTACTTGTCTGAGGGCGAAAAACGACTGTTGCTGGCCGCGGACAAAGGCGAGGGGTTGTTTTTTGCGGGCGCGAACCACGTTGCCATTAAAATAAAGGCGTCTGACGCCGAATACAACCTTATCAACACCAACCCGGAAGAACTACTTAAACTAAAAGCCGAAGAAGAACTTAAGCAAGCCGGTGTTCCCGCCCAAACCGGAGTCGCCGAAGGCGCCACAGTATACAGACCGATAGAAAAATATGACTATAATAAATACGAAGCTAGTAACACACAACAACCGGCGCAGGCGCAAGCTCAACCACAGCAACCAATTACACCAGCCGCGCCGCCTGCACCACAACAAACGCAGCAACAAAACCAAAATCTACAAACCTTTGGAGAACTTCCATTAAAGTAATTAGAAACAGGCTAAGTAGTAATGTGAATTGGTGTCATTACATGCAGATAGCCGTCAACATCAACCGGTTTGATCAAACATGGGTTTGTTGGGCCTGATGCACTAAAAACCAGCTTGTCAAACTTTGCGTTTGTAAGTAAATCAAGCAAATATTTCGCGTTCAAATGAATTTCTAACGCCTCGCCTTCAATCTCGGCACTAAATTCGGTATTGTTTTCACCAAGCTCGCCCGCCGCGGACGCAATTTTAACTTTTCCTGCGGGGTCGATTGTCATTTTAAGGGTGTTTTCGGTGTCTTTGGCAAAAACGTGTGTAAGCTTGACTGCTTCAAACAAATCATCGGCAACAAAAGTAGCGGATATTTCAGTGTCCTGCGGAATTACGCGCGCATAATCAGGGTACTCGCCGTTTAGTACGCGCGTTGCCACAAACGTGTCACCACTACGGAAAATGCAAATGTTTGCATCAGAATCAACATACAATTCAAGACCTTCTTCGCCGGCCCCAAAAATCCGAGACACCTCTGCAAGTGTTTTTGCCGGCACAACCACCGAGAAATCCTCGGGTTTGTGCTCGCCGTTTTTTTTGCCATTTTTTAGGGCGATGGTTTTTTCACTTAATCTAAAGCCGTCACATCCTACAACTATCAACTGCTTATCAATGACTTTTAACAACACTCCGGAAAATATCGGGCGGGTATCATCGCTTGCAACCGCAAACACAACTTGCGAAACAGCCTCCGAAAACGCGCGCGGATCAAGGTCAATACCCACCAATCCCTTTTTTATCTCGGGAAGATCAGGAAAATCTGTTGACGGTACACCGTTAAACTTGGACTTTGCTTTATCTGAGGATAAATGTAGGGTATCATCCTTTAATGACACAACAACGTTGTCGGCCGACAAATGTGACAGATATTCTGCCAAAAGTCTTGCCGGAACTGTAATCGCGCCCTCCTCATCAACCGATGCCGCAATGTAGGTTACGATTGTGGTGTCCAGATTTGTACCTGCTAACCTAACACGGTTATCCTGCGCGGTGAGCAGTACATTAGACAAAATCGGAAAGGAACTTTTTACCGGGATAGCCTTAGCCACAATTCCTAAACTTTTTGACAGACTTTCTTTAAGGCAAGTAAATTTCATGCAAGCTTTAGTATAATATGACGGTCAACACCCTCACCAACACTTTCGGTAACAATATCTTCGTAACCGCTTACAAATTCGTGTACCATTTTGCGCTCATATGAATTCATGGGCGGTAATTCAACCGGTTTCTGAAAAAAGCGCACGCGGTCAATATGACTTTTTGCTATCTCCTCCAACTTTTCGCGTCTTTTTGCGCGGTAGTCGTTGATGTCTATAAAAACAGTTACCCATCCATCAAATTCGCGAAAAAGGGCTAGGCTTAAAAAGTGCTGCAGCGCGTTTAGAGTCTCGCCTTTGTGCCCAATTAAAAAATTCAGCTCATCTCCCGTAATGGCAACCGTATACTGGTCGGTGTCTTCAGAAATACTAAACGAGGTACTTACCCCAAGCGCATTTAAAATATGTTCTATTTGTCTTTTTATATATTCTTCTTTTTTAGCCATAGCTTTGCCTTATCGTACCCACCATATGTGAAATAGGTTTGTACAATAGAAAAAATGGTTGTTGTAATTATGTATAGCATAACGCCGGCAGGAAGTTTAAGCCCAATAACAAAAGTCATGAGCGGCATAATATACAGCATTTGTTTTTGCATATTATACGCGAGGTCGTCTTCTTTTTCAGCAGTCTTTTTAGCGAGTTCTGTGCCTTTTTGTGTTCTGCCAGCCATCTGCTTAGAATTGACAAATTGCAGCAGCCCTGCCACCACAGGTAAGATGAAGTACGGATCTGCTACACCCAAATCCCAAATCAAAAAAGCTGTGTTAACGGGCTCGGTAAATGCGTAGCTACTAAAATAAATTAATTCGTTAAGCGCGGCTACATCGCCGGTAGTCATCAAGCCGATTACTTGATACAAAGCGATCAAAACTATTAACATCGGCAATTGCGTTAAGCAGCCAGCGGCGGGGTTAAACCCGTGCTTTTTAAAAAGGGCCATTTGCGCCTCGGCAAGCTTTTGTTTGTCGTTTTTGTATTTTTTCTTAAGTTTGTTGAGTTCCGGCTGCAAATCTTGCTGCTTCTTCATGTTCTTCATGCCGGGAAGCGTCAGCGGTAACAAAACAGCGCGAATTATGAGTGTGAGCAGAATGATCGCAAGCCCCAGATTACCGGTAAAAACATATAAGAGCACCAGTAGATTAAGGATGGGCTGTATTAGTAATTTGGTCCAAAGAGTCTTTATCACCGACATGAATCTTTATTCTACAGGATCGTAGCCTCCTTTAAAAAACGGGTTACATCTTAAAATTCTTTTTACGCCCATAAAGCCACCTTTTAACGGACCGTACTTCTCTATTGCCTGATACGTATATTGCGAACAACTTGGCTCAAACCTACAAATTTTCATGCCCGCGTTTTTCGGGGACAAGGTAGCTCGATATAGCTTTAGCAAGCTCAGCATTAATTTCTGCATAAGATTTTTCTAAACTTTGCGCCTTAGGATGTATTACTATCCAAAAGCCATCTGCTATTGTATCAAAATTGGCCCGCATTGCTTCTCGGTAAAGTCTTTTGAGTCTGTTTCTTTTAGCGGCAGATTTGTGAATTTTGTTTGATATCACAATACCTACTTTACTTGGGCCCGAGGCAGCAATATAAAAAAGGTGAAATAGCGCAAAACTTTTGTATGTGCCCTGTTTTTTTGCTAAGTATCGTGTTCTATTAAATTCGTAAGTAGATACCAGCCGATATTGTCTTTTAAGCATTTAGCTCACTTCTTTTTTAATTCTCGCGCGAGTAAGGCTCTGCCTTTTAGTTTACGCCTTTTTAACACCCTTTTTCCGCCCGGAGTAGACATGCGTTTTAGAAAACCGTGCTTTTTGACGCGTTTTCGTTTTTTTGGTTGCCAAGTTCTTTTTGTAGCCATAACTAGAGGGAGTTTAAAGTAAAATGCCTAACTTGGCAAGTATACCCGCATGTAGATTGCTTTATTGTTGTGGATAACTTTTGTAAACTTATACACAATGGATGAAACCAAACTCTGGGAAGCCGCCCAAATCGAAATTGGGCTGCATCTCACTGAACTACCATTTAAAACATGGTTTGCCCCCACCAAAGCCAGATTAAAACCGGACGACACTCTGGAAATTATTTGTATTAACAACTACAACCGTCAGCAAATAAAAAAGATGTATGATTCGCTAATTCAAACAAGTGTCGAAAAAGTGGGCAAAAAAAAGTACAAAATCAGCTACGCGGTCGAAACCCCAGCCCCGGATAATTCAAAGGTTGCTGAAACACCGTTATTTAAAGAAGCAACGAACCCAACAACCGCAGCTGAACGCGCCGGACTTAACCCTAAATATACCTTTGAGAACTACATTATGGGCGGTGCTAACCAACTTGCGTACGCGATTGCAACTTCCATCGCCGATAAGCCCGGACGTGACTACAACCCATTTTTTATTTATTCCGGAGTGGGTCTGGGCAAAACACACTTGATTCAAGCAATTGGCAACCGCATACTAAACCACTACCCAAACCTAACCGTCATTTACTGCACCAGCGAAGATTTCACAAATGATGTTGTTGAAAGTATTCGTAAAGGAAAAGATGCCTCCGGCCAAAATATGGAAACCTTTAGAAAAAAATACCGCAAGGCAGATGTGCTCCTTATTGACGATATTCAGTTTATTGCCGGCAAAGAAAAAACCCAAGAAGAACTGTTTCACACCTTTAACGCGCTGTACCAAAAACAAAAGCAAATTGTGCTCACATCTGATCGCCCGCCGGAAGCTTTTAAAAACATTGAAGAACGTATTACCTCACGCTTTAAAAGCGGAATTATGGCTGATATGCAAAAGCCCGACTTTGAGCTAAGAGCGGCAATTCTAAGGGCAAAGCGAGACCGAAATCACGACGAAATGCCTAACGAAGTTATAGATTATATAGCCGAAATTATTCAAACAAACACACGTGAACTAGAGGGCGCATATCTACAGGTATTAACTAATGCACGGGCAAACGGCGACACACTTGATGTCCAAAGTGCCCAAAGAGCACTAACCGGAATTACCGGCCAAAAAGTACGCGGTACAGTTAATCTAAATCACATTTTACAAACAATCTGCAACTACTACTCAATAAAACAAAGCGACATTAAAGGCAAGCGCAGAAACAAGGAATTTGTCCTACCAAGACAGGTCGCTATGTACCTAATGCACGACTTAACTCAAACGCCCTACATGAGCATTGGCGACTATCTTGGCGGACGCGATCACACCACGGTTATGCACGGAGTACGCAAAATGGAAGGAGAACTTAAAACTGCAAGCCAAACAAAACAAGACATCACAAACATCAAAAATTTCATCTATCAAAAATAACCAAAAGTTATCCCCAAACCGCTGTGCGACAACAAACCTATGTACATAATATGTGCAAAAAACCCGCACCAAAGTGGACAAAAACACGGCACTAAAAACACCCCTGCACAAAGTCTAAAGATATCCACAAAGTTATCCACAAAAATGGTGGAGTTATCAACTACGTTCTGACCCAACACAGCAACAAAGACGGTTCTGAAAAACCGTACTGACGCACATTTCTTACAAGCGACAGATTTACACAACGGCAAGCAACACTAATCATTGCTATAACAAAGCAATTTCAAAATTATCAACTTATACACACCCTCTATTACTATTACTTCTGATTTTATATACAATAAGAATTGATGCGTTTTTATATCTCACTCTATTTAGCAAAGATTTGTCACCTGTTTCTCAAAACAACAAACCTTGGAAGTGGATATGTATGGCCGGGACATTTGGCACTTAAAATCGCACCTAACATATTAGCCTCTAAAAAATTTGTCTTTTCTAAAGGTGTTGTTATTGTATCCGGTACAAACGGTAAGACTACAACCGCAAAATTAATAACCCATCTGCTTACACATAAAAACTATAAAGTAGTTCATAACACAACCGGTGCAAATTTGGTAAATGGAATTGTATCTGCACTTTTGCTTAATACGGATTTATTTGGCAGATTGCACTCTGATTTTGGCGTATTTGAAGTGGATGAGTTTGCGCTGCCGGTGGTTTTAAAATCTCTTGAGCCGAATGTGCTTGTATTGCTGAACCTGTCACGTGACCAGCTGGATAGGTATGGTGAGGTCGATATTGTGCTAGAGCGGTGGCGTGCTGCGGTTGCAGAATTGCCCGAGACCTGCACCTTACTGCTTGACGCAGACCAGAAAAAGCTTAAAGATCTTACACAGGTTTTTCAGGGTACCAGTAAATTTTTTGATGCCGACCTAACCGCACAGGAAAAAACTGCCCTGCGGGGAGAATTTAACGCGCGAAATATTAACGCGGCATTACTTGTGTGTGCGCAGTTTGGCTTTGACCCGCAAGATTTGGTTTTGGCACTTGCAGAGGTCGAAACTGCTTATGGGCGGGGTGAAACGCTTGAGTATAAAGCTAAAAAGTACGTAGTGTTTTTGGCCAAGAACCCGGCAAGTTTTAACAACAATCTGTCCATTTTGACCGATTTTGATCCGGTAAACACCGCGTTGCTTTTTGTGCTAAACGACAAAATTCCTGATGGGCGCGATGTTTCCTGGATTTATGATATTGATCCACACAAACTAGACGCATATGTTCGGTCTTTTGGTACGGTGTTTGTGGCGGGTACGCGCGCACATGACATGGCTGTAAGGTTGTCTTACAGCGGGCTTACTTTGGATACCACAAATATTGACGCCGACCTGCAAGCGGTAGTGCAAAAAACAACTCACTTATCGCAAAAAATTGAGAATGTTGTTGTGTTTCCAAATTATTCTGCCATGCTCCAAATTAGGAAACTGCTCACCG
>CAYXGU010000019.1:0-13507 GCA_964464645.1 uncultured Candidatus Saccharibacteria bacterium | reverse complement strand
AGGAAGATTTAGACAAAACTTACTTGGTAAGCGAGTAGACTACTCTGGACGTGGTGTTATTGTTGGCGGACCGGCACTAAAACTAAATGAGTGCGGTATTCCAAAAGAGATGGCAATTGAGCTGTTTAAGCCATTCGTGTTGCGTGAACTTTTGGCTCGGGGTATTGCACCAAACGTTAAGAGTGCGCGGTTTATCCTAGAGTCTAAACCGCCTGAGGTATGGGACATTTTGGAGGAGCTTGTAAAAGATCATCCGGTACTTCTAAACAGGCAGCCTACGTTGTGGAGACTTGGAATTCAGGCTTTTTATCCAAAACTTATTGAAGGTAGTGCTATTCAACTACACTTATGTGTTTGTCCTGGTTATAACGCTGACTTTGACGGTGACCAAATGGCAGTGCTGTTGCCGCTTTCAGAAAAAGCAATAGAAGAAGCAAAAGGCATAATGCTCTCAACCAATAATTTACGCAGACCCTCAGACGGCATGCCGTTTTCGGTGCCGACCAAGACAATTATCTTTGGTATTTATTTTATGACGTCAATTGACAAGGATCTAAAACCTGTTGCCAAGGTTTTTGCGTCAAAAGATGAGGTTTACTACGCGCTTAACGGAACTCACTTAGTAGACTTAAGACAACCGATTAAAGTTAGGGTTGCTCCCGGAGAAATTATTGATACAACACCCGGTAGGTTAATTTTTAACGATGTGCTACCCGACGATATTCCATTTATAAATGAGTCTGTTGATAAAGACATTGTAAATAACATTTTAAGTAAAGAATTTGAGACAAAATCCAATGAAGAGGTCGCTGCACTAATTGATGCACTAAAAGATATAGGTTTGCACTACGGTACAAAATCCGGAAACTCAATTTCGCTTGCCGACATTGCTATTCCCGCATCGCGCGAAAAATTAATTGAGGCCGGTAAGAAAGAAGTTGCACAACACAACAAAAACTTTAACCGCGGTCTTGTGACCAGAAAAGAAGTTGAGCGACTAACTCAAAGAGTTTGGGACGAGGTGCGAAACAATATGGACAATGAAGTGTGGGATAACTTGGCAGAAGATAACCCAATCAAGGTACTTATTAAGTCAAAAGCGACCCGTGCATCCCGTGGGCAAGTTACGCAGATTTCAGGTATTCGTGGCTTGATTTTTGATGCAACCGGTCGAGTTGTGAGTATTCCGCTGTTAGGGAACTACCGAATCGGGTTAACCGCAACGGAATATTTTATTGGCGCCCGTGGTGCCAGAAAAGGATTAGTTGACAAAGGACTTAAAACCGCAGATGCCGGCTATTTAACCAGAAAGTTGGTAGATGTATCACAGGAAGTGTTGGTACGCGAGCAAGATTGTGGCACCGAGCAAGGCAGGTCAGTGGTTGTAGGTGAGAACACAGTGTTAAGAACTTTTGCGGAGCGTTTTAGCGGCAGATATTTAGCAAAAGATGTAGTTGTAGATAAGAAAAAATTATTTGAACGTGGGCACTTGCTAACCGAAGCCGATTTGAAACAAATTGAACAGGCCGGTCTTGACCGAATAATTGTCCGCTCACCGCTTTCGTGTGAAACCCGCCGTGGAGTTTGTGCTACGTGCTACGGGAACGATGTAATGACTCAGGACATTGTAAAAATCGGCATGGCTGTTGGAGTTGCTGCCGCGCAGTCAATTGGCGAACCGGGTACACAGCTCACCATGAAGACCTTTCACACCGGAGGTGTCGCCGGTAAAGACATTACACAGGGCTTGCCAAGAGTCGAAGAACTTGTTGAAGCGCGTGCCCCAAAGTACTTATCGATTATGAGTGATATTACGGGTACGGTAAAAATTGTGCAGTCAGGTGACGAGCGCAAAATAATTGTCACTGCAAGTGATCCTGATGAAGAACAGCAAGTAGTGGAGCATGTTGTTGATCCGGTTGCCGAAATAGTGGTTGAAGATAAGCAATTAGTTGCAAAAGGCGAGAAGCTTACCGCCGGACATCTAAACCTTACTACGTTGTTAGAAACTGTGGGACCGGCCGAAACTAAAAAGTACATTATTGATGAAATTCAAAAAGTTTATGCATCACAGGGAGTTGCCATTGACGACAAGCACATCGAAGTTATTGTTGGGCAAATGTTTAGACACGTACACATTGAGGACGCAGGCGACACCGAGTTCTTACAACGAGATATTGTCACCAAGGATACATTTAGGGAAACAAACGAAGCAGTAATAGCCGAGGGTGGTACGCCTGCAGTTGCAAGTGCAACTTTGCTGGGTATTACTAAGGCCTCGCTTATGACCGACAGTTTCTTGGCGGCCGCATCGTTTATTCAAACAAGCCAGGTCTTGACCGACGCAGCAGCCAGTGGTAAAGTCGATATGCTTTTAGGTCTAAAGGAGAACGTTATTTTAGGAAGACTTATTCCCACCGGAGAACGCGCACCTTTAGAAGGTCAGTAATAGTATGCCGACAATAAACCAACTGGTAAAAAAAGGAAGAAAAAGTAAGATTAGAAAGGCTAAAACGCCGGCGTTGTCTGAGATATATAATTCAAAGAAACGTGTCTTTAAAAAAATAGATAGTCCGCTTAAGCGTGGGGTGTGTTTGTTGGTTAAAACTCAAACTCCTTCGAAGCCAAACTCAGCTTTGCGCAAGGTGGCCCGTGTCAGACTTTCAAATACAAAAGATGTTACTGCATATATTCCGGGAGAGGGACATAATTTACAAACCCACTCGGTTGTGCTTGTGCGAGGCGGTAGGGTAAAGGACTTACCTGGTATTAAGTATACTATTGTGCGAGGCAAATACGATTTACAAGGTGTTCAGAACAGAAAATCATCAAGATCTATTTACGGTACTAAAAGGGCAAAAGCAAAATGAGATCCGGACGTGCTAAAAAGCGCCAGTTAAATCCCGACCCGATTTATAAATCACGAGTTGTTGCCAGATTGGTTGCAAAAGTAATGCAGCATGGTAAAAAAGCAACTGCCGAAGGTATTGTATACAGTGCAATGGAAATGCTGTCTGAAGACCGAAAACTTGCAGTTGACTTGGTTGAAAAAGCTGTCAGAAACGTAATGCCAAAACAAGAAGTGCGTTCACGCCGAGTTGGAGGTGCTACATACCAAGTGCCAATGCCTGTTAGACATGATCGCGCTGAGGCGTTAGCAATTAGATGGATTGTGGAAAGTGTACGCAAACGAAAAGGGAAAGCAACTGACAAAAAACTGTTCGAAGAGTTAAAAAATGCGAGTGAAAACACCGGAGATGCGATTCGTAAAATGGAAGACACACACAAAATGGCAGAAAGCAACCGCGCCTTTGCGCATTTTAGATTTTAATTTTTGACTATGGCCGAAGTAAAGACTGCAAACAAAAAATACCCGTTGGAGAAAATTCGTAACATTGGGATTATTGCGCACATTGACGCCGGCAAAACAACCACAACCGAGCGCGTGCTGTTTTATACCGGAAAATCTCACAAAATCGGTGAGGTGCACGAGGGTGCTGCACAAATGGACTGGATGGCGCAGGAACGCGAACGTGGTATTACCATTACCTCAGCAGCAACAACCTGTTTTTGGCAAGACAATCGCATAAACATCATTGACACACCTGGACACGTTGATTTTACCGCAGAGGTTGAACGGTCACTAAGAGTTTTAGATGGTGGCGTTGTTGTATTTGACGGGTCACAAGGTGTGGAGCCACAAAGTGAAACCGTATGGCGCCAAGCAGAAAAATATCATGTACCGCTTTTGTGCTTTATTAACAAGCTCGACAAGGTTGGTGGCGATTTTTACATGTCGCTAGAATCTATTCACGAACGTCTTACCAAAAGTGCAGTTGCCGTGCAGTTGCCAATTGGGCTTGAGGGCGATTTTATTGGCGTTGTAGATTTAATCGAGCAAAAAGCCTATAAATTTGAAGGCAAGTTGGGTACGGATGTAATCGAAATTCCAATTCCTACCGACATGCAAGAAAAAGTTGCACACTACAGACAAGAATTGCTTGAAAAAGTGGCCGAAGCAGATGATAAGATGATCGAACGCTTTTTAGCCGGAGAAGAGTTTAGTATTGCCGAGATCAAATCAGCAATTAGAAGACTTACCATAACTGCAAAAATGTATCCCGTGTTTGGTGGCTCAGCTCTTGGTAATGTTGGGGTGCAAAAAGTGCTTGATGGAGTAATTGACTATTTACCATCACCTAAAGATACTCCCGATATTGTTGGGCATAAAGTTGACAGTGAAGAAGAAGAAGTGGTGTTGAAAACCGCCGATACCGATCCATTTACTGCTTTAGCGTTTAAAATTCAAACTGATCCATATGTTGGAAGATTAACCTATTTTAGAGTGTATTCCGGTACCTTGGCAGCAGGTAGTTATGTTTATAATCCAACTAAAGATTCGCGCGAACGGGTTGGGCGTATTTTGCTGATGCACGCAAACCACCGAGAAGAAATAAAAGAAATTGGTGCCGGCGAAATTGCCGCCGCAGTTGGGCTTGCCGACACAACTACTGGAGATACCTTGTGTGATGAAAACAACAAAGTTGTGCTGGAATCAATTAGTTTTGTGGAGCCGGTTATAGGTCTTGCAGTTGAGCCTAAAACAAAGAGCGACCGCGACAAAATGGGTATAGCACTTAAAAAACTGCTTGAAGAAGACCCGACTTTGAAAATGAAAATGGACGTTGAGACCGGAGAATCGGTGCTATATGGCATGGGCGAACTCCACTTGGAAATTATTGTTGACCGGCTTAAGCGCGAGTTTGCGGTTGAAGTAAATGTTGGTACGCCACAAGTTGCATACCGCGAGTCGATCAAAAACAAAGTTGAACAAACAGGTAAATATATTCGTCAATCAGGTGGGCGCGGACAGTATGGACATGTGGAAATTATTGTTGAACCTTTGGAGCGTGGTGCCGGGGTAGAATTTGTAAACAAAATCGTGGGTGGTGCAATTCCAAAGGAATTTATTCCTGGGGTTGAAAAAGGTATCAAGGAGGCCGCCGAAAGTGGTGTAATTGCAGGGTACCCAGTTGTGGATGTGAAGGTAACTTTGTATGATGGATCGTTTCACGAAGTTGACTCGAGCGAATTGGCATTTAAGATTGCAGCCTCAGACGCGTTTAAAAGCGCGCAACGCAAAGCAGTACCTTACCTGCTTGAGCCCATTATGGATGTTGAAGTTATTACACCTGAAGATTTCATGGGCGATGTCATTGGCAACCTTTCTTCTAAGCGTGGGCAAATAAGCGGTACCGAACAGCGAGGTACTGCAACTGTGGTAAGTGCCAAAGTCCCGCTTGCCGAAATGTTTGGGTACGCAACCGAACTACGTGGGATGACTCAAGGTAGAGCAAGCTTTAACATGGAACCAAGCCACTACGAAGAAGTGCCTGCAAATGTTGCGGCAACTATTGTTGGGCGTTAAGTCATTTTTTGCTACCATTTACATATGAAGGGTTGGAAGATCTATTTTTGTGTTTATCTAACTTTGTTTCTGCTTGGACTACTAGCTGTCATATTCTCTCCAAACCTAACTGCAGGTGACGTACTATCTTTACTTTTGGAAATTGCCCTGATCTCTGGTGTTTATAGCTATGCGTTTCAAAAAGACCTTGCTTCAATAACTTTTTGGAAAATAATATTTGTGTTGGGTGTTGTGTCTGTTATTTGGAACTGTTTAACTTTGTTTACGGACTACACTCGGCAAATTGCCGAGAGAGTTCCACTTTTGCAATCAGGACTTAGTGGCGAGATAAAGCCACATGTGTTAGCAGTTACAATAGTACTTGTTGTCACGAATGTATACGCGGTTTATAAGATAAGTTTTGGAAAGAAGTGATCGCTTGACTACACAAGAGCCGAAGATGTATTGATGATTATAATTGTAGTACTAAAATTTGTACTTCCCCTACTCATTTTCAAATGGCCATTTCAGGTTTCGTGGCTGAACTTTATTTTAGACTCGGTTGATGGGGATATTTTAACACCTCTTGGACTTGATCAGGCCAGCTATCAGTTACTTGATAAGCTTGCTGATTTTTTGACTTATATTGTACTGTTTCTGGTTGGACGAAAATGGGCTATTGGAAAAACTATTACAATATTATTTTTAGTTAGGGCAATTGGTCAGCTTTTGTACTTAGGGACACAAAATGAACTCTTTTTATTTTTCTTCCCAAATTTTCTTGAGCCGCTATTTTTGGTTTATTCTTTGTTATTGTACTTTAAGAAAGATAAGGCATATACAGTTTACAGAAGGTATTTATTGTTGATTTGGATCGGAATTGTACTATTTAAGATGTGGAATGAAGTTAACATTCATGTATTAAACAGAGACTTATCCGATGCTTACCTTTATTGGCTTTGACTGAGAAGGTAAAAGCCCAGTGGACTGTACTGGGCTTTGAGAGAATCTAGTCAAGACATTCAGTAACTATGCTGATTTTCAATACTTCCACACGTGAGGCCGGCTCTCCTGGAATACCGAGGTAATCTATAGCCACCCACGTACCATCCACAACGCTGGGGTAAAGTACAGATGTTCTAAATGTCACTTCTTCGTTTCTAAGCTCAAAAACTTGGGTTTGTTTCCCAAACCCATTTTGCTCAAGCCTAACCCTTTCTGCTTGACCGCAAACTGTTAGGTTTTTGTAATTGAGCTCATTGTACACGGTTGAGTATACGAGCCCAATCACAGCAACAACCAGTGCCATTAGAAGTATTGCCAAAACAGTGTATCTAACAAATGCTTTAGAATAGCTGGACATACCACTTTCTTTCATCACTTACTACTCCTTATAAGAAAAGTTAGTTGCACTGTATCACGTGGCCGGCATTTTTACAATCCTATAGTCTTCTTATGAATGAGTTTATCTGTTTAGTTTTCACATATGACAGAGCGTCTCAAACAATATATACTTAAAGCGTATGGAATCTGAGCAAAAAGGGTTTTCAGCAGTGCTGTTACTTGTTGTTGGCCTAATTGTACTCGGTGTACTCGGTGGCGTTGGGTATTACTTTTATTTTTTGCCAAAAACTACTCAGGAAAAATCGACTGCAGTTCCAAGTCCCACTGAAAATGTTGTAGTAACAAAAAATGTTGAAATTGGCGAAAGTGAGTCGCCTTTTGGGAGCATTTCGGTAAAATCCGATGTCATAACAACTGAAGACTGTGGAGCAGAGGAGTGTTTTGCGGAGTTTTTTGCCAGCTGCAGTCCTGCTACACTTAGCGCTGAGTCGCCGCTTGGCAGTATATTTTACGAAATTTATGGCCCAGAGGATACTGGATGTAAAGTGCTTATAAAATATACCGAAAACCCAAATCCCGAGTGGGTAAATGAAGGCATGACGTGTGTAATGGATAATTCCATAGGGTTTTTAAACTCGGTGCTGACAACTTTCGAGGGTATTCCGGCAGGTTCTGTTGTATGCGAAGGACCGCTGTATGATGTAATTTTTGCATTAGGTCAAATGCCACAAAACCCTTGATTTTTCACCAATAATCTGATTAACTACACCTTGCTATGCTCGCTATTTGTTTTGCGGGCGCTAGTTTAGTAATTTAATTAAGAAAGGTCGATATGGCTGAATTTAATAGAGACAAGCCACACGTTAACGTTGGAACAATTGGCCACGTTGACCACGGCAAAACAACTCTTACAGCGGCAATTACAAAAGTATTGTCAGATCAAGGGTTGGCAGATTTTACAAAATTTGATCAGATAGATAAAGCTCCTGAAGAGCGTGAAAGAGGTATTACCATCAATATTACGCACGTTGAGTACTCAACTGAGAAAAGACACTATGCGCACATTGATTGTCCTGGACACGCCGACTATATTAAGAACATGATTACGGGTGCTGCACAGCTTGACGGTGCAATTTTGGTAGTTTCGGCACCGGATGGTCCAATGCCGCAAACCCGTGAGCACATTTTGTTGGCTCGTCAGGTTAACGTACCGGCAATGGTTGTGTTCATGAACAAAGTCGATCAGGTTGATGACAAGGAGTTGTTAGATTTGGTTGAGCTTGAGATTCGTGAATTGTTAACAAAGTACGAATTTCCTGGTGATGAGATACCCATTATTAAGGGTTCGGCACTTAAGGCACTTGACGGTGACCCCGAGGCCGCTGAAGCAATTAAAGAGTTAATGAAAGCAGTTGACGAGTACATTCCAACACCTGTACGAGACCTTGAAAAACCATTCTTGATGCCGGTTGAAGACGTATTTTCAATTTCAGGGCGTGGGACAGTTGCCACCGGGAGAATTGAACGAGGCATTGTTAAGGTTGGGGATGAAATTGCAATTGTTGGTATTAAAGACACCCAAAAATCAGTTGTAACCGGTGTTGAAATGTTTAAGAAATCAATGAAGGAAGGCCAAGCCGGAGATAACGTTGGTATACTTTTGCGTGGAGTCGACCGCGAAGCAATTGAGCGTGGACAGGTGTTAGCAGTTCCGGGGAGTGTAAAGCCACACACAAAATTTGCGGCGCAGATTTACGTACTTTCCAAGGATGAGGGTGGAAGACACAAACAGTTTTTCACAGGTTATCGTCCACAGTTCTATTTGCGAACCACAGATGTGACTGGCGAGATCACGTTACCTGAAGGCGTAGAAATGGTGATGCCGGGAGACGATGTTGCAATAAATGTCGAACTCATAACACCGGTAGCGTTAGAAGAAGGTCTTAAGTTTGCAATTAGAGAAGGCGGACACACTGTTGGTGCAGGAGTTATCACCAAAGTGAACGACTAAGAACAGGCAAATTTTGAAGGGCGCCGCTGGCGCCCTTCTTTAGTGTTTATGGCAACCGAAGCAAAAACAAAAAAAGATCAACGCATAAGAATTAAGTTGCATGCTTATGACAGTAGAATTATTGATTTAAGCTGTAACAAAATCGTTGATACCGCGGTGCGTACCGGGGCAAGTATTGTGGGACCTGTACCTCTTCCTACTAGAATCGAAAAGTATACGGTAATTAGAGGTCCGCATATTGACAAGCGCTCACGGGAGCAGTTTGAATTGCGTACACACAAAAGGGTAATTGATGTAATTAATCCAACCGCATCAACGGTGGAAAGCTTATCTAATCTAAGCTTGCCCTCAGGTGTTGGAATATCAATTAAGATGTAAGTTGTCCTTACGATTAGGTGGTTAGCTAAAAAATTATGAGCATGCCAAAAGGAACTTAATATTTAAAACAAGGGTAGTGTTTAATGTAAACAGGCCCTAAAGGGCCTTTTTTAGTGCCAAAAGCAAAAAAGTAATGAAAGAGCAAACAAACCAGAAAATTTTAATAGGCAAGAAAGTTCAGATGAGTCAGGTGTTTGCGCCTGATGGAAAGGTCGTGCCGGTTACCATTATTAAGACAGGCGATGAATTGAATGCAGACATGCTTGAGAAAGCTGTTGTACTGGTTGGAAAATCAAAAGGGAAGGGTTTTGCCGGTGTTATGAAAAAATGGAATTTTGCAGGCGAAATGGCAACCCGAGGACAATCAAATAAGCCCAGAGCTGCGGGTTCAATTGGCGCACAAACACCGGGCAGAGTATTTAAAGGCAAAAAAATGGCCGGCAGACTTGGTGGCAAGCGCGTCACAATTAAAGGGCTTAAGGTTTTAAAAATCGACACTGTAAGTGGCGAATTGCTTGTTTCCGGACCGGTTCCGGGCGCCAGAAATTCAAGTGTTGTACTTAAGTTTGAATAAAATATGCAAGTAGAAGTAAAAGACAAGACAGGTAAAACGGTAGAAACACTAACTTTGGATAAAGGTGTGTTCGAAGTTGCTCCAAACGATAGTTTACTCGCGCAGTATGTGCATGTTTATCAATCAAACCAGCGTCAAGGTACCTCCAAGACAAAAAACCGCGGCGAAGTGTCGGGTAGCGGGGTAAAACCGTGGCGCCAAAAAGGTACCGGTAGAGCAAGACATGGGTCAAAAAGAAGCCCATTGTGGCGGACCGGTGGTGTAACTCACGGACCAACTCCTAAGTCATGGAGCATAACTTTGCCGAAAAAAGTGCGCAGGCTGGCTTTAAAAATAGCGATATCACAAAAAGCAAAGGACAAAAATATTACCGTTTTAGATCAACTGGAGTTAAAAACGCCAAAAACAGCCGAACTGGAAAAGATACTCGCAACATTAAATGCAGAAACTAGGAAGACATTATTTGTCTTGGATAAAATAGATCAAAATGTTATAAAAAGTGCGGCAAATATTGACTGGGTAAAAACAGCCCAGGTTAGCAATTTAAGCGCGTACGATTTGTTGCTTGCAAAAAAAGTAATTTTCTTGAGGGCGGCAGTAGAATCGTTGCAGCAAAAATATGCAGATAAATAAAACATTAACTAAACCACTGCTGACCGAAAAAAGTGTAGCCCAAAAGGGTGAGTTTAATCGATATCATTTTAAGGTAAACACGTCGGCATCAAAAAACGCAATAGCAGAACATATTCAAAGATTATATGGAGTTACAGTTACCGGTGTGCGAACAATGGTTGTATCCGGAAAAAAGCGCAGAGTTGGTAAAACACGCCGCTTTGTTAAAACCCAAAAATGGAAGAAAGCAATTGTAACTTTGGCAAGTGGCCAGGAGATTAAATCAGATGCTTAAAAGATATAAACCAACATCATCCGGTATGAGACAACGAAAAGCACTTGTGCTTGGCGGTGTACTTACACCAAACAAAAAACGCGAGAAGCGGCTGTCTTCGCCAAAAAAAGGCCCGGCAGGTAGAGACAATGGTACGATCTCAATCAGACATAGGCAAAGAGGTGCTAAAAAGCATTACCGAGAAATTGATTTCAAGCGCAATAAGTTTGGTATTCCAGCTAGAGTGGCGGCAATCGAATATGATCCAAACAGAGCTCCAAATATAGCTTTGTTATCCTACGCGGATGGCGAAAAGCGCTATATACTTGCGCCCGCAGGGCTAGAGGTTGGCATGGAAGTAGTTTCAGGTCAAAAGGTTGAGGCAAAGATTGGCAATGCAATGCAGTTGCAGCATATTCCGGCAGGGGTTGAAATTCACAACATTGAGCTTAATCCCGGTGCTGGTGCAAAGCTTGCAAGATCGGCAGGAAACAAGGCTATTATACTGGCAAAAGAGGGAGAATATGTTAATATAAGGCTTCCTAGCGGCGAAGTGAAGAAGGTCTTGGGAGTATGTTATGGCACAGTTGGTGCTTTAGGTAACGAGGATCACAGGCACATTAATCTTGGAAAAGCCGGTAAATCAAGGCATCTTGGTAGAAGGCCAACTGTAAGGGGAATTGCCATCGCAAATCCGTCGGATCACCCGCATGGCGGATCGTACAAAGACAACGGAACCGGTCACCCAATGACGCCATGGGGAAGACCAACACGTGGTAAGAAAACAAGACAAAGAAATAGAACTAATAGGTTTGTTGTTTCGCCTAGGAAGAAAAGAAGGTAATTTATGTCACGATCACTAAAAAAAGGTCCCTATGTGGACGAGAAATTAATGAAAAAGTTAGCAAAAATGAAAGAGGCTGGGCAAAACAAGCCTATAAAAACATGGGCACGCAGTTCGACAGTTACTCCAGATATGATTGGCTACACTTTTGAAGTACACAATGGCAAAACACATATTCCAGTACAAGTTGTGGAAGCAATGGTTGGGCACAGGCTTGGGGAATTTGCACTAACCAGAACTTTTAGAGGACACTCTTCGAAAAAGAAGGAGTAACATATGGAAAAAGCATTAGTATACGCAAAACATAAAAACGCCCGCACTTCTGTAAAAAAGGCTACTCCGCTGATAACCATTGTTCGTGGTAAAAATGTTGCCGAAGCAAAAAGAATTTTACAATTTGACAAAACCAAGGTATCGAATTTAATACTTGAAACTTTAAACTCCGCAGTTGCAAATGCACGACACAATTTAAGCTTAAGCGAGGATAACTTATACGTATCTGAAATTTATGCAAACGAAGGGCCTACATTTCACCGTGCCAGATTTATTGGCAGAATAAGAGTAAATCCTATTAGCAAAAGAACCGCCACACTAGTTGTTGGGTTATCAGAAAGGAAGAAGGCTTAACATGGGACAAAAAATCCACCCGCAAGGATTTAGACTTGGAGTTATAGGCGATTGGAAATCACGCTGGACTGCAGACAGACACCTATTTGGCAATTTAGTTGTTGAAGATTATAAAATTAGGGAGTTTATTGCAGCAAAGCTTGACACTGCAGGACTTGAACAAGTCGAAATCGAGCGCCCGCTAAACGAAGTAAACATAATTGTGAAGGTGTCAAAACCGGGACTTGTGATTGGTAAAGGCGGTTCTGGAGTTGAGGAATTGCAAAAAGAGCTAAGCAAATTTACAGCCTCAAAAGTAAAGTTAACAGTCGAACAGGTTAAGGTTGTTGAATTAAGCGCCCAGTTAGTTGCTGACTATATTTCCAGACAGCTAAAAAGACGAGTACCTACCAGAAGGATAATAAATACTGCTATGCAAAGCACCATGGATAAAGGAGCTAAAGGCATTAGAGTCAAACTGTCAGGTTTGTTAAGCGGCGGAAGTTCTATTTCACGAAAAGAACCATACGAAATGGGTTCTGTGCCGACTCAAACCCTAAGGTCAGATATTGATTACGCTCAAGTGCACTGTTTTCTTCCATTTGGAACAATTGGTATAAAGGTGTGGATTTACAAAGGAGAAGCTTAATATGTTGATGCCAAAGAAAGTAAAATTTCGAAGACAAATGCGCGGTGGCAACAAAGGAGTGGCAACACGTGGTGCCACGCTGTCTTTTGGTGATTATGGGTTAAAGGCGCAGGATCGAGGCTTAATTACTTCTAGGCAAATAGAGTCTGCTCGAAA
Source organism: uncultured Candidatus Saccharibacteria bacterium (assembly GCA_964464645.1). GTDB lineage: Bacteria > Patescibacteriota > WWE3 > UBA101185 > UBA10185 > CAYXGU01. Next base: position 652 of record CAYXGU010000019.1, on the reverse strand, counting down.
GGCAATCTCACATAAAACCAAACGAGGTGGCAAGTTGTGGATTAGGGTATTTCCAGATAAACCGATTTCCAAGAAACCAAACGAAACCAGAATGGGAAGCGGAAAATCACCGGCGTCGCACTACGCCGCAGTGGTCAAACCCGGCAAAATACTCTTTGAAATCGCAGGTGTAACCGAAGAAATGGCTCAAGCGGCTTTTAAAAGAGCAGCAGATAAGTTGCCAATAAAGACCAAATTTATTTCGGAGCAAGAATAACATGAAAGCTGTAGATTTTAGAAAAAAAACCAAACCGGAATTGCACAAGGAACTAATTACAAAGAAGCAAGAGTTGGAGCAACTTGTTAGAGATGTTATGCGCGAAAAGGAAAAAAACACCTCAAAAGTAAAATTGATTAGAAAAGATATTGCACGTATTCAAACAGTTCTACAGGAGACAAATGGCTAAAAAAAGATTAACAGGCAAAATAGTATCGGATAAAATGCAAAAAACTGTGGTTGTAGCTGTGGAAATGCCAAAAAGGCATAAGATTTATTCAAAGATGGTCAAAAACACTCGTCGATTTAAGGCACGTAACGAAACACAGGCAAAACTTGGCGACACTGTTGTAATCGAAGAAACACGTCCTGTTAGTAAGGAAGTTACCTGGAGGG
>CAYXGU010000018.1:0-13964 GCA_964464645.1 uncultured Candidatus Saccharibacteria bacterium | reverse complement strand
GTATCAAAGAGATACTCGCCAAACAGTTCTGGATGAGTGTCAAAAACTACCTTTCTAATCATTGAACCGTTAGCACCTATGGTAGGAATCTTTCCGGATTCAAGAGTTATTTCCAAGTAATCCGATACTCTTTTATATGTAACTGCCAAACCAGTCCACTTTTGTGTCAGATAGTTCATTCTATCGTAACTTCCAAGCCACAGACATAAAGGGTCGTTCATACCAATCAATGCACAATAGCGGTCAATAAACCCATCCTGCTTCCTATATGTAAAGTACAAAGCCTCTGCACCAATTATTTCGGTATTTTCTATCAATGGTGTCGTCATCATCTTAAGCCAATTATTATCTGGTAGTATGTTATCGGCATCAATAAAACATATTATGGCGCCGGTTGCATTTTTAACGCCAAGGGCTTTTCCGGACTCAGAAGTCTTAGACTTATTGTAAAAAACCGTTGCCCCAAAATCTTTAGCAATGCTTACTGTCTTATCGGTCGAACCTCCATCAGCAATCGCAATTTCAATAAGTTCTTTTGGATAATTCTGAGATAGCACAGAAGTTAAGCATTTAGGTAACCTTAACTCCTCATTTAAAGTAGGAATGACAAATGATACCTTGGGTAGCTTTTGTTTTGACATAGAATGTGCCTTCCTATAGTTTATCACTGTTTAGCACCAACCACTTTTTTGCATTTCAGAAAAATATTTGTAAATCCATCTTTTTTGTTAAACTCCTTGGTACATTTCTCTTTGTGTGTTTTTTCAAAAAAAGGGTTTCGTCTAAGTGCCCACTTGGTAATGTATAGATTTAACATATAGGACACAGTAAACAATCCGCCTTTTGTGTATAGTTTTTCAATCTTAAATCCTGCTTCAGTTATCATCTTTTCAATTTGAGTCAACGTGTAATGCCTATGACCAACTAACCACCAAGCCGGATCCAGGACTGTTGAGACAAAGCTTCTGTGTTGGGTTGATAAATAAAATGTTCCGCCGGGCTTCAGCACTCTGTATATTTCTAAAAGCATCTGTCGCTCTGTGTTTACAGGCACATGTTCTATTGTTTCCCAGCTGACAACTGTGTCAAAAAACTTGCTTTTGAACGGCAGGTCTAGGGCCCCAGCTTGAACATATTTTATTCTTTTGTCTTTAATTTCGCCAAAGGCTTTCTTTGCGTCTTCAGTAATATCAATACCAACAAATTCACCAACTCCCCGCTGTAGTAAATTCCAGGCACACCATCCAAACCCACATCCAACATCAAGAACTTTTTTTCCGATCACATCCTTATCCTCAACCAACCTCATTCTTTCGACACGACTTCCGAAAATATTATCTGTGTGCTTTTCTTTGAGTATATTCTTCATTGCATACTATTTAAGTACCTTAACTATAGTTGATACTACTTCCTCTATGCTTTTTTCTGTGTTAATTATTCGTATCGACTTATGCGTACCAAGATTTAAATACTGGGATCTTAGCGTAGTATAAAATTCAACCGCATGCTTTTCTCCTTGTTCACGTTTTTGTGCAATCTCTGGTGAGACATCAAGGATGAACATATGTTTTGGTAGCGGAAGAAACCTTAGATACACATTATAACCTGCGGCAGAAACAAAGCCAAAATGTAAAAGTCCAATAAGCCGGTCATGTAGAAAACGATCACAAACTACAATTTTAGAAAATGATAATGGTTTAAGATACAAAAAATAGTAGAGTAAATCATCAACCAATACTATCCAAGGCCAAACCTTATACAATACTCCCTTTTTGGCTGGTTGCAGATACACATTAGTAACGCTCCTATGTACATTAATGTTTCTTCTTGTTTTCAACCTTCTAATTGGAAATTCAAGGAGAAAGTGGTATTTCATAGCGACAAGGCTAACTTTTCTCTTCTGCCTCATACTTTTGCAAAGTTTCTGTGCTACAGTTGATTTTCCGCTTCCATCCATACCAGACAGTACTATGATCATAATAGTAGACTCCTTATTTTGCTTGGTATAGGATTAAAAGCGAGTTTACCTTGTAGTTTAAAGTAATAAATATACCTATAAAGATAAACTGCCCTTCTAATCAGTTTCTTATGCATAGTACAATTAATACACACAGGCATAATAAAATACACCGGATAATTAATTGTCTTTGTGTTTGATTCTATGCGGTAATTCTCTGGCAATTCTAAATAAATATCCCAGTACAGCTTATAAAAGGTCGAGATTGCTGCTACACACTGTATATACTCTTTTTCCCACCCAAATTTTCTGACAGTATCTTGCATGTAATCAAAATCCAGGCTCGAATCCCTAATTAACTCGCCAATATACAAAATATCTCCAAGTGTAAGATAACTGTGCTGTATAAGTGCGTGTGCACAAAGTATTAATATTTCGTCTTCTACTGAAGGCACAAATTGGTTAGTTCCATTCAATACAACTTTGTGTCTTCTTTTCCAAATAAGTTCGCAGCTAAAGTATTCTGGGCCGCTTCCTCCCTTTCCAAGATAATCCCACGAAATAAAATAATGAACATCCAATTGCAAATACCCCTCCTTATCAAAATGAGCTTCACACCCAAATTCATGCGTCTTAATAAAACCCTCCCTCTCTAACTCCACAGTAAGCTTTTCAAACATACTTTTTGACGGCAAATAAATGTCCAAATCATCTCTAACTTGACTAAATGGCGGATTAGACTTAAACAGCATAAAGTCTAGCGCAGTATTTTCTTGGATCTTAGTCAAGAATTCTAGAGTTTTTTGTAAGTCCAACTCCTCTTGATTAAAACAGGCCAGATACTTTTCTTTATTCTGACTGTGTAAATTCTTTAACATCAATTGTCCGGTGGAATTTAGAAAGGCTTTAGTTAAAGAATTTTTATTCGGCACATAATTAATTATGTGCTTACTTGTAGGATTGCAGAAGTAAGCAACAGGATCTACAACCATAAGTGATCTTACACTTTCTGCAATGGTGCTTACATCATTTTTAACTGAGTCAACACTAAAAAAACCAGACCATGCAGCAAGTTTGTTGTAATACTCGACATGTTGAGTAAAAAAAGCTAAATTATATTCATTCTTTCGGTGTTCCTTCTCACCTTTTTTACGCATCATTGATGTCTCGGGATCTACCAATAACACTAGACAAACATCAGGCTTTGGAAATCTTACATATAGCCACTCAACTAATTTATTGGACATTCCATAATACTGCCACGTAATTAAGTAACTATATGCGTATCTATCACAAACTGTAATTACCTTTCGTCTGAAAGTCCTTAGATACAAAAGCAAAAAAAGTTGATCTAAATAAATTATTAGTGGCCACAGTAATTTAATGTAGGTTGGTGGTACTGCTTTTTTTTCAAAAAATATAGCCTGAGATACACTTTTTCTTTTGGCAGGTAATAATCTTAAAAAATACTTAATGACAAAATAATCCTCAAAGGATTTGTTAAAATCTACATTTTTATACTCTTTGTGAGCTAACTTAAGATCGGCGACCAGTTTACTTGCTGTTGTTGTTTTTCCAGCTCCATCAGCTCCAACAATTGCGATTATCATTTTTAATTTGCACGCAACCTTTGGTTAGATTGCAATCCTAAATTTTTACTGAAAAATTATAGCAAATGGAGAACTACACACTAACGTTAGCTTTTTCCGCAACCTCAGCCTCAGCACTTTCCCGCAACGTCTCCTCAACCAACTTATCTTCCTTCTTGGGAAACAAATGAGTGCCCATGCTTTTTACACTACTCCACCAAAACTTCGGCGACCAGTAGCTTACCTTGGTTTGTTCTTTATCAAAATCAAGTAGGTGACCAAAGATCTTCCAGCCTGAATACACTAAAAATTTCGCATCATCATAATTTCTAACGGACAAAATTTTACGCAAGATAAATCGTGGTGTAAAAAACGATGCATATAATTCCTGCGTCAGTTCAAGCAACTTTTCATGTTCAAATGGTATCTTCATCACCGGTCCGCGCATATCAAAGGCTTCATATTCATCCGGCGCAACCAATAACCAGTCCTTTTCCAAACATTCTTTATACAAAGGCGTTCCCGGATACGGGATTGTAATAGTTGCTTGCATGGTATCAACATACCCTTCATTAAAAAGCCTTTTGGACAACGCAACAGTATTTTTAGCCATTTCATAAGTCTCCCACGGATAGCCAAGCATTATTGTTAAGTGTGGCTCCAATCCGGCTTTTTTAGCCATTTTTACGCCTTCTTCAATTTGGTGCACCTTTAAGCCCTTATCCAACTTATCTAATGTTTCCTGGTTTCCTGACTCCATACCATACAAAATAAACCTAAAGTTCGCCTTACCCATCAGGTCGTAGTATTCCTGGGTTAGTGCATTTAGTCTCATATTGCAGCCAAAAACTACTTTTTTACTGTATCCGGAATCAATAAGTAGGTTGCAAAACTTTTTAAGCGGCGGGCCTACAAACAATGTGCCCGCGTCGTCAAAAATCTCACGGACGCCATATTTATCTACCACATGCTTAACCTCGGCAAAAAGCCGCTCGGGACTAAAACGTCTGTAAGTCCCCATTGGGTTAATTGTGTGATCCCACACACAAAATGTGCATCGGTTCCACCAGCAGTCTTTGCCGGAGTACATGTAAGTTGCGGGAGTATATTTGTAATTGCCGTTTGCGTAGGCGTACAACTTCCATTTAGTAAGATCTCGGTCTACAAAAGGCAACTCGTCAAGATTGTGAGTTTGCTTTAGCGGACCTGAAACCCAAAACCCATCTTCTTCCTTAATAAAATCACCCAACTTTACGCGGCTGTCACCAACACGACCCCAAACACCACCCACAAGCTCAACCCCTTGTGTTATTGAATCAGCAAGATCTGAGAGCATAAAGTCATAATCTCCTCCGGTAATAACATAATCAACTTTTGAGTTTTGCAAAGTTTCTTTCGGGTTCCAAGTTACATGATCACCAACCCACACCAAAATAAGTTCCGGTAATTTTTTCTTTAAATCATCAATTATTTTCCAATGTTGCCTCACAACAGGCGCTTTTGTTTCCACCAGTAACATTTGCGCACCGGAGCTTTTTAACTCTTCAACCCACTGGTCATAACTCCACTCTTCCGCAATCCCATCAAGCCACACCACGTCATATCCGCGTTCTTGAGCTAAACTGGCAGCATAAGCGGGTACCATTGGATAAATATATGTTTTTGCGTTAAAAAACTGAAACTGGCGGTTTTGTGACAATAAAGGAACACCCTTGTCTTGTTCAATAGGCGGATACCCAACAGCAATCTTAAATTTTTTTTTCTGTGTGCTTTTATTCTTCACTTTTGCCATTTAACAGAACAAGTTTAGCATATTTCCTAAATATAGATTAGCGTGAATGTGTGTTGACGTCAAACCTACTTTGCAAAAAACCTAGTAGCTGCGGCAAGCAATTCCGGCTGGTTAGCGAGTTCCTCAAAGCTGTACAAGCATACACCAAGCGATGGTTTAGCAACAGCAAATTCAAGCGCATTGGCAAACTCATCCGCAGAAATCGCATTTGGACTTGCTTCGGTTTGTACCAAGGGTAAAAACGGTCCTCCAAGATTCCAGAAATAGTCAACCTTCTGCTTAATCCAAGATACATTCTGCCCACACTTTTTGTGATACAGCATAGGACTAAATATATCGACATAATCGGCTAATTTTCCAAAATCCTGCGCGACAACTCGCTTAATACCTGCACCAAACTCTTTGTCCTCCCACGGCACAGCAAACAACCCAAGCTGCACATTATTCTCTCCCAAACTAATCAATTCTTTAACTTCTTTCACAAATGACACAATGTTTTTTGCTTTGAATTCGAGCCACTCATGGTAATAGGCTCCATCAATTAACAACGCAAGATCCTCAAGTGTATCGGCTTTCACCGGTTCGCCAATAAATTCCTCAAAGTTTTTTATGCACCTATCACAGTAGCAAGTATCAAGAATATCCGGATTAGAACTTTGCCAGTCTGTCGGATACCTTAGATAGTTAAGCCACACACCATCAATACCTAGCTTAAGAACTTTTGCAACACTATTTAGAATTTCTTCTCGCACACCTAAGTGTGTAGGACAAACCCCAACCGCCTGCTTACCTGTTGCTTCAACAACTTGTGCATCCGGAAACTGTGCCTGATACTTTGCACATGCAAAAGTTGCAACCTCAACATATATTTTAGTGCCGCCTAAAACCTTTCTTATCTCGTCTACTTCATCAAAGTTTAGACCGGTTTCACCAAAAATAGCCGAATCAAGTTTTAGCTCGTTTGCTGTACTAATTGATTTTGATGTTAAAAAAAATACTGACTTATGCATGCTTATTTTTACGGGTAAAGCTGCTTCCCATCCAAATCTTCGACAATAATTGCGGTAGTGGGGCATGATTTTGCTCCCGCGATAATTGTGTTTGCATCATCCCACGTACCCTCAAGTACATATGCTATTCCATCGTCATCCAAGTCAAATGTGTTTGGTGCCTTAATTACACAGGTTGCGGCACTAATGCACAATTCATTTATCACCTTTATTTTTACTTTGGCGTCTTTGTTTACCGCAAATTCATTTTGCCCATTTTTTGTCATATCTTAATCTGTTAACCTTCGGCGTAATTTCCTGAAACTTTATCTACTCGCTTTAATTTTAACTTAGGCCGAATTAAAAAGCCACGTATAAAATTTACCCCGTACACAATATGCGTAAAAAATATACCAACAAACACAAATATCGCAATTTCTAAGGACTTGTCCTTAAACCCAATTCTGACGGCCTCAATTGTTAGCAATACTAAATATAGTAGTAATACAGAAAAGTAAACAGGCCACAAAAACGAAAATAAAATTGCTAATAATGGGCCGAAAATGAGTCCAAGCACAAATAGACTTGGCACAAAGTACCCCGGGAGCCTAGAATTGTCGGGCAGAATGCGCGCAAACTGCCCTCTGTGCTGACCGTATCGTGAGACTTGTTTTAAATGCGGTCGAAATAACTCGCGTCTATGATGAAATACAACAGGTCTTGGGTCATAAATAAAGTCCCGATTAAAGTGACGCCTAAGTGCCAAACACAACGCAGTATCCTCTCCCGGCCAAAACTCCGTGCTAAACCCATCTACAGCCTCAAACGCTGATCTGCGTACAAAAAAGTTAACTGTTGGATAGTCATCTATCTCGCGCGCCGGCTTCTGCAAATGTCTGTATACATAGGTAAAGCTTGCCAGAAAAGATTCCAGCACCCTGCCGCCTGCTTTTTCCCTCAAGCCTGCATTATGCGGTGTCATCGCAGGCCCGCCCACTGCATAAATTGCATCATCAGAGAATATTTTACTGGCTTGCGTAAGCCAATTTCTTGCCGGATATGCATCATCGTCTAAAAACACAAGAATATCGCCTGTTGCAAGCTCAGCTCCAATGTTTCTTTTTTCACCAGGGCCTTTTGGATCGACAGCAAAAAACTTTATGCGATCATCGTGTGGATTGTATGTAGTATCGGCATCAAGTAGTACAATAACCTCGAAATCCGCATAGTCTAACCTTTTTAGATGCGAGAAGTTTTCGATTAGGAATTCGTTTACGGCGCGAACCGGTATAATTATGCTAAATCTCATATCAGCCTATGTTAACCCGCATTTGCAACTCTTCGTCATATTTCCACTTTCGTTCATTTGAATTGTCGTAATACCGTAGAATTCTTAATCTGTAAAAGATTGCAAAAGTATCTATTAGCATTTGTCTAATTCTTGGGTTTAAGAACAACAATTTATCAAAATTTGATGGAATATTTTCCCAGTTAAGTTCGACCGGAGCCTCGAAAATTCTTGTGTATCCCAAATGTCTAGTAACAGCCAGAATTTCAACATCAAATGCAAAGGCTTTAACTAAAAGTCTTGGTAATACTTTTTCAAGTACTTCGCGTTTAAAAACTTTTAAACCGGTTTGAGTATCTCGCACCCTAAACCCAAACAAAAAACGATTAAGAATATAGTACCCATTTGAGTATAATTTACGGTACCAACTGTACCCCAACACTCGTGATGCCGGGTGTCTCTTACTGCCAACTATAACGTCTGCGTTGTACCATTCCATATGTTCGAGCACCATTGAAATACCATTTGGGTTTATATCCATACCTGTATCCAGAAATGCTATTAATCTACCGCCTGCCCGCGCCATCCCATATCTAACCGCATACCCCTTACCCTTGTTTGTCTTATATCCAATTACCTGCACATCCTTTAACTTTAGTTTCTGTGCCTCCTCAAATGTTTTATCAACAAAGCCATCTACAACTACTATGATTTCGGTTTTCCACCGGGTTTTGCTCAGTGTTGTGTGAACATTAGTAACATCTTCACAAATGGTTTTCTCCATTTTGTATGCCGGCATTATAACTGAAACGTCAATCATACTTGGGTACCTTAAGTAAATACGCACACATTACAAGCAATAAAAGTGCGGTTACAGCAATATTAATGTTAATTACTCCCACTATGCTTGTATTATAAACATTTAGTAACACAAGCTGTATAATTCCGCCCAGTACTAAAACTAGCGCAACACTTGTTTTTTCTATAGCCAGCAAAAACATCGACAAAAAGTTCACCAGCACATAAAACCCAACAAATATCGAAAACCTAGGTAAAAATTCCGCTGATGGTAAATAGCTTTGACCAAACATTACAACTGTTATTAATGCGGGCAGCAACATAAAAATGCCAACACCTGCAACTACAAGCACGACCTGAACCCACAAAAATTTCCAAAATTTTGGCATATAATCTTCTTTTTTGGCATATGCATCAGCAATAATAGGATACATTACTGTTGCTATTAAACCTGTGCCAAATAAAAGTATTTTGCCAACGGTGACTAAACTTGCGTACAAGCCTGCGACATCATGATCAAAAAAATGTTTAACTATTACCAGATCTATATTATTTAGTGAAGTCATGCTTATTCTAATAAGTAAAACCGGTACGCTAAATACCAATATTCTCCTAAAATATGGCCATAGAGGTGTTGGGGAGTATGTGTGCAAGTTTTTTTTAAGTATTAATAAGGCTGTAAGAAATGACGCAAAAACTGCAACCGAAATTCCAGCATACGCACCTGCTACTCCATATCCCAAAATTACGAATAATGCGGTTATAAACAAGCGTAAAAAACCCGAAAACGTTGAATGAAACGAAAACCCTTTAAACCTTAATAACCCCTGCAAATAAGCACTTGGGGCAATAAGCAAAAAAGACACACCCATATATATTCCGAACATACTAACCGCTGCACTATCCGTGATATTAAAATAGTGGGCAATAGCGTTGCGCGCACCAAAAACAAGCGCAAATGTCAAAAAACCAACACCTAAGGCAATTAGCGTCATTTTGTGAAGCAGGTTTGTTAGCACATCAAAACTATTTTGAGCCTTAAGCTCAGTTACCAGCTTTATTATCGATAATGCCAGCACGCCAGCAGGCACAAGCACAATATTTGCCAATGAAAGTAATGAGTTGAACGTACCGAATTCAGCAAGTGTAAATGCCCTGCCAAGAAAAAACTGTAGTGCATAATTGAAAATACTGCCAAACAACATTCCGGCGGTTACAACGGCCGTACCAAAGAAAACCTGATCTTCTTTTAATTTCTTAAGATAAATAAGCAAGCTAGTTTTCCACCAACCTATAAACTTTATATACAACCACCCCGTGCAATTTAATGTCGTCTACATATTCGATTTTAAATCTATTTTCACCTACAGAGGCATCTGCCCAAACCGGATACACAAAGTATTTTGATTCCTTTGCGTGAGCAGTTAGGTCGCTAATTGTGGCCCACGCGCCAATTTCTCTTACAAATGGCCAGATCTGAGTGTAGTATTTTTCCGGAAACCCAACCACCAGTTTATTATCTAACTTACTAGTGTGTAATAATTCGTCAAACCCATCTCCCTGCGTAAAAGATTCGAACCCTTCTCGCGCCTTTAGATCCGCTAGGTACTTTACTATTTCGTGTTGCCCAATAATCCATTTGGGCTCAAGGACAGTAATTCCAACTTTCAAGCCACCAACCAAAGGATTGTAGTACGCAAAATAATCCGGGTGTAACCTAGCCAGCATTAACCCAGCAGGTAACATCAGGACAACTAACCATAAATAAAAGTGTTTTGTCTTGGCCAACACCCAGTTGAAGAAAAATCCGGCAATAAGCAACAGACTTAAAATTGACGGCAGCAAATACCGATCAAGCTTTTTTGATGGAATTGCCATAAAAAAAGCGTAAGTCAGTGAAAACAGCAAAACAAAGAAGACAAAATCCCTAATCTCCTTTGTCATTTGTTTTCGTGCAAACACTACATACCCAATAAGACCTACAAGTAAGTACACCGAAGACTTAAACAAAAAAACAACTGGGTAAAAAAAGATGCCGGGATCATCAACCAGTTTCCCAAAGAACAGTTGCTCATGCCCACCCTCTACTCCTGTTTCAAAAATTCCAGCGTACAGGGCCTGAACAACAACTAAAGGCGTAACCCATAACGCAGGCCACAGCAAAAAACAAGTTAGGACACAGACTACAACCCAAGATAAAAAGTGCTTAACGCTTGTTTTGAGCACCTTTAGTATTACTTTCTCATTACGGTAAAGCAACATAAAAAGCAGGGCAAACGTAAATGGCAGCATAAATAGAGCTGCTGTTTTAGTTAATATAGCTAACCCCGAAAAAAAAGCAGATAACACCAGCCTTTTTTTAACTGTAGTATCGGATAAGTACCAGTAAAGCCAAATGAATGATGTGAGCATAAAAATAGACATTAACCCCTCTAAGTGAATTACTCTTGTTAACGCTACAAAAAAAGGTTCAAAAATAACTAGTAACGCAAAAACAACCGCATATTTTGGTGAAAACTGCTTTCTAAGCGCGTATACTGCAAAACAAAGCGTAATACCAACTGCCACAACTATTACTAACTTTTGCAATCTGTGAAGCTCAAAAATTGTGTGCAGCTCATCGCTGGAAAGCGGCGATTTTAAAATTATCTTGTAATAAAAACTTTGCAGTTTAACACCCAATGACCCAAGCCACATTAGTGTTACACCCGGATGATACGTTTGCAGAGTTTGTGGAAAGTCCAAGCCAAATACCCCGCTCCCAAAGTCAAATATGCGGGTTTTCCATTTCCATACATCAGTGTTAAAAATCTCATGTCCAAGTCCAGGTAGTCTACTCAGCAAAAAAAGCGCAAAAACTGCAAATTCATATTTTAGTTCTTTTAGTATCCTCATATTATTACTGCAACGTATTAGCTGGTTTTATAGTCCTTTCTTTCTTCAAGCATAATTGAAGATTCCTCTACATATCCTACTCTTTTTAAATTGTTGTAGGTAATCATTACTAACGGTACCGCAAAATAAAGTACTGTGATTAAAGTTGCAAGTACTACCCTTTTTGCCACTAGCTGCTCTTGGAGCACTTTATGCAAAAAATAGCCCGCAAGTATAGCAACAAATGGATACGCTACAAAAAAATAGTGTGACCTAGCCCGCGAAAACCCAGCAAGGTAGAAAAAACAAAACACTGACGGCAGAATCAAATACAACAGATTATAGAACTCTTTAGTCGTTTTTAGCATCTTTACATTTAATCCAACCCACAGCACACTACCAAGATAAAAAATCATAGGCATAAAACCAAAATCATCCGGCAGTTTGGCGTAAAAATTTTTAAAAAAGTTTTTGATTTGAGTTATTGTACTTACACTACCAACATTTTTAAACTGCCATAATGCGCCTTGCGGACCATCTGTGCGGGTAAATGTTTTAAAATCAAGGATAAAAAATGGTGTACCAAGCACAAAACCAAAAAAAGTAAACACTCCAGCATAAACTAAATTTGTTAACCCTCTTAATTCAAATAATTTTTCGCTTTTGACAGTGTAAACCCTAATCAAATGTGCAAGCAGAATACATATTACAACTAATCCACCATTATATTTTGTTGAGGCCGCAAGGCCTGCAAACAGTCCTGCAAGTATATAGTACTTTGACCGTCTTGACTCCATAATATGTGCCGCAAAATAAACTGACCAACTAAGTAAAAATGTCATGGGTACATCGGGCATAGTGTATTGTGAATGCCAAATGTGAAACGGAAACACCGCAAAGGTTGCGGCACCAAGCAACCCTACTACCTCGCCAAACAGTTTTTTTCCAGTTAGGTACACCGGTAATAGGGTAAGCGAGGCCAGAGTAATTGAGATGATGCGAGTTAGCAAATAGTATACGAGTTCTTCATTCCAGATTATTGGTGCAAGTTGACCGACAACGGAGCGCAATCCTACCAAAGTGACAAGCTCACGCAACCATGCAAAGCCCATGTACGCAAAATAATTTACGTACACATATAAATGTGGCCAGTCAAAATGATTGGGATTTGGCCCAAAGCGTAGTCCAAGTGCCGAGCGTACGATAGTTGGCTCATCCGGATGATAAATTGCGGGAAAACTGTGCAGTACGCCAACCAGTCGCAATACAAAAGTACCGACTATTAACAAAGTCAATAGTAGCCAATAATTAGTTTTTAATGTCTTTAACATATATCTTCCAATACTCTAAACCGTTAATGTATAGCGCCGAATCCTTAACAAATTTTGTGTCGCTATCAAACCAATCTTCCGGTTCACCCTCATTCGGACCCAAAATTATTAACTCGTATTTGCTGGTCCCTTCTTCGCGAATATCAAACACCTTTGAGTTGGGATAAATCGTCTCCATTGGCTTAATGTCCACCATACCAATCGGCGGAAATTCTTTGCCGGCCGGATCTGAAGTATAATTTTCCAAAATGTAATCCCGCAGTGCCGGGATTCCAATTCCAAACGGCTTTTGCGCAATTATCTTGTTTGCATTCTGCGCACTGCCAAAAAGCGGACTTGTGTATGTAAAGTAATACGGGTACAAGCTTATTGTCGGAAACACTATAAAACCAACAAGTAATAAGACTAAAACAACCTTATATAGTTTGCGGGCTTTAGCGCTTAAGACATCAGCAACCCCAAAATACCCCGCTACTGCCAACAAAGCTAGAAACGGAAATATAGGCAACATGTAGCGATCAAGTTTTTTGGCAGGAAAACTCATGACTAAAAAGTAGCCAACATAAAATAGACCTAAGAATAAATACGGCGAAAAGGTAGAAAAAGTGGTTTTTAGCTGGTTGCGTTTTTTAAGCAGTACAAGTCCGTATGAAAACAGCCCTATAAGTACAACTGGTGATAGCTTTAACAGCAACACAAACAGGTAAAATAGGCCACCTGGGTTGCTGGTATCTGCTTCAAAAAATACTTGATCATGTCCTTTTCTAACCCCGACACGTTCAGCCTCGTCAAAAATATTGATAATTGTTGAAACCGGCGCAACCCACAAAGCCGGGAAAAAAACAAATATTGTGGCTAGATAAGGTATTAGGAACAATGCACCAAATTTTGCACACATTTTTAGCGAGTGGGTCTTGGCTATATAAACACCACAGAGTACCAAAATAAACGGCAATGTGATTATTGCTACACTTTTAGTAAGAAATGCAAACCCAAGTAATACTCCTGCAAGAATAGCGTAATACCAACGTAGCTCCTTAATATAGATATACGCGGAGAGTAATCCGCCAAAAAGTAACAATGCTAACAAGGTATCCATATGTAAGAGTCTTGCATTGCCCATAAAAAATGGTTCAAAACTTACAAGTGATACTGCCAAAAATGCAATCCAAAAAGGATACTTTGCCTTTGCAACTTCCAAGGTTTTGGTCAGCAGCCACAACACAAGCAAGGTTAGTACCAACTGCGCGCACACAAGCACACTTTTTACTACTGTATGAAAAGTAAGAAAAGTTTCATGATTGTAGGCAGCAAATCCTGGCAGCACCTGCTTCATTAATTCAACC
>CAYXGU010000017.1:11473-14343 GCA_964464645.1 uncultured Candidatus Saccharibacteria bacterium | reverse complement strand
TTGGCAGTATTGACCGAAGAACAGCAAAAATTAAAATTTCTTGAAGAAAACAATGAAACTGCGGTTGTAGTAAAAATAAATGGTCGGGAGCTTAATTTAAGTTCTCAACCACAAACTTTTACTTTAGATGGCGCGAAAACTGTGCAGGCATACTATTTTAAAGGACCACGACTTGCATTTTCGCGCCCCGAATTCTTTTGCAATGATGCAGTGGAAATAGGAGTTCCCGAACCCGAAGAATGGTTTGCAACATCAGGCACCGTGACTGTGCGCGTTGGTGAAAAACAAGCGGAAAATTCTTTTGAAGTTTTTACCACAACTGTCGAGCTCAAGAATACAACATTTGAGAGCAAAAACTTAACGCCGCTTTATATACAAGGTGCCATCTTTGAAAACGTCAAAGTTGGCTGGCTTCCGGGGTAGTAAGTTCTAATGTCAGATGAATAATAGGCCGGTCTTGGCCAAAACGCAATTTTTTGCTCCACGTGGTCTCAAAGTTTGCTAGCTCTTGTTTTTCAAGTTTTGTCAGACACACTGCTTTAAACCCCGCGGTCATAAATTTAGGCAAAATGGTTGTGTAAATATAGTTTGTATCCAGCTTGTCCAGACCAAGTCTTGTAACTTCCGACTGTTCAGCGTCTTGCGAATAGCCAAAAATAATATCTGCAGTGCCACCGGTGACTAAAATTTTGGCAAGTGTACTTGTTGTATCGGGTGTTGGATTTACTATTGCTCCAAGTAAACTCCCCCAGGGTAAAATAATTGTGAGTTTGTGGACAACACCGTACATTTCCTCGGGGAAAAGTTCCAGCGACCCAACGCAAAAAAACACGTTTTTCAGTTTGGCGCGCGTTGCTTTTTTAGCGTAAATTTGTAGCTGTTTTTCGCTGGGATCAACACCAATGTAAAACATGTCAGGATTTTTCTGTGCGCTCTTAAACACAAACCGCCCATCCCCTGTCCCAAGATCAAGATGAACACTTTTAAACAGCGAGAGTCTGTTAGTTAATTCGGTTTTTGAGATGGTTGTTGAGCTGTTGCCCAAAATTGCTTTCATAAATGCTTTGATGATAGTATTTTGGCGTGATAATAGCAAAAAACTTAGTTAAAACATATGCCGGCGAACCCATCCTAGACGGTGTTGATATAAAACTTGGCAACAATAAAAAAATTGGTGTGGTGGGGCAAAATGGGTGTGGCAAAACAACCTTATTTAGACTTTTAGTTGGCGAAGAGCAACCCACTTTAGGCAGCATTGACCTGGAAAACGAGGTAATTGGCTATATTCCCCAAGAATTTACGTTTCCGCACATGCAGGTCGGAGAGTATTTAGAGCAGCAACTAGATGAGACGTGGGAATTTTACAAAATAACTGCGTTGGCCGATCAGCTTAGATTTACAAATTTTGACCCTAAACAAACTATTCAAACCATGAGCGAGGGGCAAAAAATGAAAGTTAAACTAATTGAGGTTTTGTTATCTGACCCAACCATACTATTTATAGACGAGCCAACAAACCACTTGGACATTGACGGCATTATGTGGTTTGAAAATTATATTGTGCATTTGGAAAAAACTGTTGTCATGATTTCACACGATAGATCATTTTTAAACAACACTGCCGACGAGATATGGGAAATAGAACATAGAAAAATCATAAAGTTTGTGGGCAACTATGACACCTACAAAGCAGAAAAGCTAAAACTTATAAACAAGTGGGATGAAGAATATAAATTATTTTTAAAGAAAAAAGCTCAGCTCGAACAGTTGTTAGCAAATGTACGCAAAATCGGCGACGGAAAAGCCCGTGGGCGTGCAGTTAAGGCGGCGAAAAAGCGCATTGACCGCGAAATCGTCCAAAACGAAAAACAAAAATATGTAAAAAAACAAATTGCGCCTGTATCGTTCGAAACCGACATTAGGCAGACAAAACTTATGGTGAGTTTTACAGATGTAACAAAGGCATACGGCACCAATACTGTTTTTGAAAACTTAAACTTTGAACTGCGCGGCAAAGAAAAAGTTTGGCTGTTTGGACCAAACGGCGGTGGCAAGACTACACTTGTAAAAATAATTACCGGCGAAGAGCAGCCGACTGCAGGGGAAGTTAAAATTGGTGAAAATCTTAAAATAGGCTATTTTGCTCAAAAACAAACCCACTTGGATTACGACAAAAGACTACTTGACCACTTTTTAGCAGAAACCGGCTGCGACTATGGCGAAGCTTTTGGTCTGTTGCGCAAATTTTTGTTTGACAAAGATGCAATTGCAAAGAAAGTTTCCAACCTTAGCCCCGGCGAACGTGCAAGGTTTGCGTTTGCTATATTTGCATACGCGAACTACGATATGCTTATTTTGGATGAGCCAACCAACCACCTAGACATTGAAACAAAAGAGGTCATTGAAAAAAGCCTGAGCGAATACACCGGTACTTTGCTGTTGGTATCACACGATCGCTACTTTGTTGAGCGGACCGGTATTGAGAAACTGCTAAACCTACGAAACGGGCGGCTGGAGTACTTATGATTGTTCCGGTGTGGAAAAAGGTGGGCGAATCAACCCACGTTCTTGCGACGACTGTAGCGCGGGATTTAGGCGTTATAACAGCCCATACCGGCACACTTGATCCGCTTGCCGAAGGTGTGATTATTATTTTAACCGGTGACGATCGGTATAAAAAGTATGAGTATGCGACATGGCAAAAAACCTACACCTTTGACCTTGCCTTTGGCATTAGCACTGATAGCTTTGATGGGCTTGGCTTACTAACCTATGCAAACTTGGAAAGCAAAAAAATTGAGGCGCGCGCGCTGACCGCCGTATTAGCTAACTTTAAAGGCTCCTATACGCAAACCGTGCCTCCATATGCC
>CAYXGU010000017.1:0-11463 GCA_964464645.1 uncultured Candidatus Saccharibacteria bacterium | reverse complement strand
AAAAATAAAAGGCAAACCACTGCATTGGTATGCCAGAAACAACAAACTTGATGAGGTAGACTTACCAACACGAAGCGGGGAAATTTTTGCCATAAAATTACTGGCACTTTCCGAGATACCACTTGAAAAACTAGTAACTGATGTTTGCGCGAAAGTGAGTTTAACAAAAGGTGACTTAAGACAGGCAGAAATACTTGCCAGATGGCAGAGCTTGCTGTCTAACCCACAAGCCAAAAAAATGGTGCAGATTGCAAAAATCACAGTTACTACATCCAAAGGGTTGTATGTGAGAGTGCTGGCCCAAGACATCTGCGCGCAATTAACTACAGTCGGCTTTGTGTCTAGACTTATAAGAACAAAAAACGGAGAGTATACAAAAGCTAGTTGTAAGAGGTCTTAATTAACTTCTGGCCAGCTTTCCCCAATTAGCATCTTCTCGGAACCCTCAAGTTTGCCCCACAGTTCCTCAGTGACAAACGGCATAAATGGATGTAGTAATTTTAGGCAAGTTTTGTATACATGGGCAAACACCCCAAGCGCAACATTTTTATCGACGCGGGTTTTTACGTGCTCTAAATAGTCTGATGCCAGCACATCCCACACAAAGTGGTAAATTGCATCGGCGGCATCTGCAAAGCGATATTTTTCCAAGTTTGCGTTTGTCGAAGTTATAAGCTCATCTAACCCAGCCACAAGTTCTCGGTCTTTCTCGTTAAGGGACTTAGGATCAATTGCAGAAAACTCCAAAACTTTGGTGTCTGCAGATAGCATTAACATAAACCGCGCCATGTTCCACAACTTGTTGGCAAAATTTCGGTAGGCAATAACTTTGTCGCGTGGAAAATTAAAATCCTTGCCGGTGGCTGTACCACTAATTAACCCCATTCTTAGGGCATCGGCACCAAATTCGGCTAGATACTCTTCGGGAATAATTTCGTTACCTAAACTTTTGCTCATTTTGCGACCATCGATTGCACGCACTAACCCGTGCAAATATACGTGCCTAAAAGGCACTTCGCCTGTAAGGTACAGCCCAAACATAATCATGCGCGACACCCACAACCGCAAAATTTCCCAGCCGGTTTCAAGCACCGCGGTGGGGTAAAAATACCTAAAATCTTCACTGTCGGGATAGCCGGTGGTCACAAGCGGCCACTGCCCGCTACTAAACCAGGTGTCAAAAGTGTTTGTTTCTTGTAAATAGTCTGCGCCTGGCGTAGTGCCGGAAATTACAAAGTGCGCATCTTTTGGTGCAATCATGCTTTGAAGCCCGTTTTGAATATCAGCTAAGCTATGGTTTGTTAATAAGTCACTGATTTTGCCGGTAAAAACTTCCTTGTTCTTAACAAAGGTAACCTGCAGAGACGGATTTTTGGCAACTGCGTACCATGCTGGAATACGAATCCCCCACACCACCTGCCGCGAAATTGGCCAATCGCGCATTTCCTCCATCCAACGGTGGTATTTTACTTCTTGCCATGCTGGAAAAATCTGCACGGCGCCGGTTTTTACAGCAGTGTGCGCCGGTTCTTTTAATGTTTGTGTTTTTACAAACCAGTTTGGCAACACCATGGGTTCAATTACATGTTTGCCTTTGCATAAGGAAACGGTGTGTTCGTACCTAGTGTCAATTTTTTCAATAAGTCCTTTGGTCTGTAGCACCTCAACAATTTTTTGCCTGCCTGTCAGCACACTTAACCCCGCAAACTCACCGGCCTCCTCGGTTAACTTCCCGTCTAAGTCAACTGCGGTTACAATTGGCAACCCGTGCGCTTTGGCAACGTCGTAATCGGTTTTGTCATGCGCCGGCGTTAATTTCACAATGCCGGTACCAAACTCCGGGTCTACAAATGCGTCGCCTATAATTTCCATCTGCGCATCGGTTAGCGGATTTAGCACTTTTCGCCCAATAAGTGGGTTGTTCTTTTTGTCTGCCGGATTTACCGCCAAATGAGTGTCAACAAAAATAGGTTCCGGTCTGGTGGTGGCAACAACCAAAAACTCCGGCTCACCGGCTTTTTTTTCAACAAGTGGATAGCGCACATAGTAAAGCGGATCTTTTTGCATCACGTGTGAAAGCTCAACATCAGCATAGGTAGATCCACACACCGGGCAATAATTTACCATGTATTCATCGCGGTACACCAGCCCATCGGCGTGCATTTTTTGAAAGGTAGCGGTTACAGTTGTCAGCACATCATCGTCAAGCGTAAATTTGTATCGGCTCCAATCTACACTCGCACCCATATCACGTAGTTGTTGTTCAATCTGCCCTTTGTTTTCCTGCACAAAATCCCAAATTTTTTGGTACAGCGTATTGCGATCATATTCAAGTCGTGATTTGCCTTGCTCGGCTAACTTGCGTTCAAATGTTACCTGCGTTTCAATCCCCGCGTGGTCGGTTCCCGGAATCCACACCGCTGTATAGCCTTGCATCCGTTTCCACCTTATTAACAGATCTTCGATGGCGATCATGAGCACGTTTCCGGTATGCATTTTGCCGCTTGCGTTTGGCGGAGGCAAAATTATAGTGTACGGACCCTTAGAAACATCCCTGCCTGTCGGAGCTTTGGCACTAAAATACCCGCCGGCTTCCCACAGCTTGTAAATTTTTTGCTCTACAACTTTGTGGTCGTATTTTTTTTCTAATTCGGTGGTCATTCTACAAGTTCTCCATCTACAATTTCTGGGTCGGTATCAAACAGTTTGGAATTTTGCTCGATGCGTTTGCGTTTTTGTTGCTCACCATATAACAATACAATTTCTCTTAGTAAGAGCAAAAATACAATAACATCATCCGCAATGCCGCCCGGCAACAAAAAGTCGGGAATTATGTCAATTGGTGAAATTAAATACACCAACGAAATGATGATGAGCACCCAGCGGTTCTTTAAAAATTTTTTCATAACTATTTTTTACCGAGAGGCTCCATTAGTTAAAATAACGGAAGGTACCAGCCAATCTATGTGCTTGATTTAGTGTTATCACGGACACACCCGGCGGAGTCTAGTATGCGTTTTGTACGCAGTTCTTTCCGCTGCCTTGTTTGGTGACATTACTTCCAAACTTTAGTGCATTTACATTGCCCTAACAGCAAAATTTTACACAAACAAGCAAAAAAAGACAACCCTTGATAGAATACGGTATATGGCTACTAAATTTGCGGTCGAAAAAGCACTCTACAAAAACCTTGTAAAACCGGTGCTTTTTGCGCAAGATGCTGAAAACGTGCACGAACGCGCCTTACAGTTGGGGAGCTTTTTAGGTGAGTATCCGTTGACGCGCACTCTGGTTAAATCACTGTTTTCTTACTCCAACCCAACACTTGAGACCACTGTGTGTGGCGTTACTTTTAAAAATCCGGTGGGACTGGCGGCAGGTTTTGACTACAACGGTAACTTGGCAGCTATTTTAGGCCCGGTTGGCTTTGGCTTTAACACAGTTGGTACTGTGACCGCAAAACCGTATGCGGGTAATAGTGGGCCACGGCTGACTCGCCTGCCAAAATCTCGGGCATTGCTCGTGAACAAGGGCTTTAAGTCGCTGGGGGCAGACGCGGTGTGTGCGCTGCTTGATGCGAAAGAGCTGTCCGGAAGTACTGTAGGTATTAGCGTTGGGAGTTCAAACATTCCCCAAGTAAATTCGCTGGCCAGTGCAATTGATGACTACCTATACACTTTTTCTGTTTTTGGGCCAAAGAAGTATGTTTCCTACTTTGAACTCAACATTAGTTGTCCAAATGTTAACGTTGATTTTAGACTTTCGGACCCTAAGGTTTTTGGCGAGCTTGCGAGTGCGGTTGCCGGACTGGGTATTACGCAACCGATATTTGTTAAAATGCCAAACGAAATTGCTCAAGAAGACTTGAATGTTCTGGTTGAGCTTGGGCTTAAACATGGACTAAACGGTGTGATTTTGTCTAACCTGGTGAAAAATCGCGGGAATAGTGGGCTTGATGCAGATGAGCTTAAAAAAGTTGCTGGGTTAAAAGGCAACTTTAGCGGAAAGCCGACCGAGCTGAATGCAAACAACTTGATAGCCGGTACACACGCGAGATTTGGAAAGGACGTAGCAATTATTGGCTGTGGCGGGATTTTTACACCGCAAGACGCATTGGCAAAACTGCAACTTGGTGCTAGTCTTGTGCAGTTGATCACTGGCATGGTTTTTGAGGGCCCTCAGCTGGCAGGTGAGATTAACTTTGAACTTACAATGCGGGGTGTAGCTCAGTAGGAAGAGTGCGCCGTTCGGGACGGCGAGGCCGGCGGTTCGAGTCCGCCCACCCCGACCACAGATTTTTTTGTTAGGTGATAAAATAAATTATGGAAAGCTTAGTATACTTTTTGGCTGGGGTGTGTCTGTCTTGGTTAATTTCGTATTATTACTACAACAAAAGTGATAAGGAAAAGCCAGAATGGTTCGGCGTGGATACAATTAAGGATATTCTTTCAAAAAATCCATAAGACCTGGATTGGACAGCTAAACAAATTGTAGACCTGTACAGTAATAGTCTTTTGGGAAAATTTAGTGCGGGTCCCTTGCCGTACAATTTTTGCCCAGATTGTGGAAATGATGAATTTTCTTTTGGATCATGTTTTGATGAAAAGCGTGATGATCAATACTTTTATGCTAACTGTAAGAAATGTGGCTGGTCAGAAGTTACACAATGACGTCTTTATTAGCAAGATGGAGAATAAGTAATCTTAAACAAAGTCCCCCAATGCATACACATAATAAAAGCAACTTATGATTGCGGTGCCACCAGATGTAGAATTTAGCAATTTTCACACACTGGATAACCAAGCAGATACTATCCTTATAATAACAGCGACGTTTACCCCCATAAGGCTAAAAAATCCTGTGATTAAGAAACCCAACACAAAACTAAGCGCATTAGCTGTAAAAGAGAACACCAAAAGCTTCCTTTTACGAATTTGATTTTTGTAAAAGTGCAAAAACACAATTGCTTCAGCAAACACAATTCCGATCTCAAACAGCAAATACGAAAGCGTGGATTGAGGAAAAAGCAACCATAAGGCTGGGAGTGTAAGCAAGTTTGCAAGTAGCACAACAGTAACAAAATTTGGTTTTAACTTACTGCTACCAAAAAAGAACAGTGCGACGACTAACTCGATAGATAATGTCATGACTAAAGCACCAGCAAACGTAATAAGGCCGTTGTCTTTGGTAAGAAATGACGTGGTTTCCTCAATTTTTCCGGTGCCGTCAGAATTCAGCTCAGCAACAAAAGTGCTATCAAAGTTTTTATTCTCAACCTCATTTGTGACAAAAAAGGTGCCGTCTGACGTCATTACTGCCAATCTAAACCGCTCTGGTACAAAGTAGTGAAATCTGCATATGCTATTTTCGCAGTCACCTCCCCAGGCGAAATCCGCGTTAATCCAATAACATTTTTTGCTTGCGTCGGGTATACGTAAATCTTCTATATCGGTTGTCTTGGCCTGTAGAGTTGGATCGAACATAAAATTGGTATCTCCGTATGGATCATGTGGATCTTCTACGCAAACTAACATGCGGGCTCTAAAATCATCCGGTATTTCTTTGCCGTCCAAAGTAACCTTGATGTCCGCGGTTGGTTTTGGTCCCATGTCTGCATATGCAAGTGACGGAAAAAGCAAAAATAAAAAAATGCTAAGAAAATAAGCCGTGGCCAGTTTTTGCATAAGTTAAGTATATATGAACTTTTTAGCTGGTAAAATATACATGTGAAGAAACGAGCCTTATTTATATTAGCTATCTTCCTTGTCATGGTCCTAGGGCTTTTTTTATTTCTAGTAAATCCTGTCGGTACCAAAACCCTAGTTCTGTCGACAATCTATCCAAACAATCCTAAATATTCGCCTTTTGCTTGCGCTAAGAACAATGGTAGATGGGTAAAAGTCAGACCACCCGCGGGATATGGCGATTTTTGCTACTATCCGCCTAGTGATGAGGGAAAGTTTTGTTATGAAGATGGAGAGTGTGAAATTCACTGCATAACAAACATGGAAACGGATGGTGACGGCTATTACATAGGTAAGTGTGGCAAATATTCAGTACTAGACTGCCGACCACATATTCCTACCAAAACGAGGGAGAAACAGCGTTTGCAATCCGGAGCATGTGTGTAAAATGTTTTTCGCATTTGTTATAATCGAAACATGAAGCCACCTATTTCCCACGTACAAATTAACGTATCCGATCACAAGGCTATGCAATTTTATAAAGATCTACTAGTGTATCTGGGGTATTCAGCTATCGACGAGTGGGGTACTGGTTTTGGAATGGAAAAACACGGACTAAGTTTGTGGATATTTGTTGCGGATGAAAAATACCAAAAAAGTAAGTTTCACAGAAAAAATGTGGGTCTAAATCATATTGCATTTACTGCAGAAAAAAAGGCGGATGTAGATAAATTTGTTGAAGAATTTCTTAAGCCCAGAAATATACCCACCCTGTATAACTCACCAAAAGAATTCCCGGAATACACCAAAGACTACTATGCCGTATTTTTCGAAGATCTAGACCGAATTAAACTTGAGGTAGCTTTTCACAGTTAACACTAATCAGTAAGTTGAGAACAAACACCATCTGAGGTACAGGTTAGCACATCTGTGACTGTTTCATTGACGAAAACCCAGCTCTCTTTCCAAACATATATAAATATATGCATAAGAGCAACATCACTACGAAACCTCTAAAACTCCCCCACCAACTGCGATTCACGCTCCAAGGTAATTCCAAATACTTCATTTACTTTGGTTCTAATAATTTCCGACAGCTCAAAGACATCTTGTGCGGTTGAGTGCCCCCTGTTAACAAGTGCAAGCGCATGTTTGTCTGATATTCCGGTTGTTTTGTATCGATAACCCCTATTAAAGCCTGCGTTTTCAATCAACCAGCCGGCGGGTAATTTTACAAAATCGCTACTTACCTCCCAGAATGGCATTGTAGGGTATTTTTTATACAACTTAGTAAACTCACTTCTATCAATTATTGGGTGTACAAAAAACGAACCTGTAGAATGGCTGTTTACTTCAGATTTGGAATAAAGCATGGCTTTTTGCGCACGGGCTTTCAACACTTTTTCTCTTATTTCCAAAAGTGATGGGTGTGAATTTGCAGGTAAAGTTGAAAAGTGATTTTTAAGCCCAGCGTGGTCTAGTTTTGGTGTTGCATTTTTAAGGAGGTTAAATGTTACGTGCGTGATAAGCTCGTTTTTAGTTTGCTTAAAGTGGCTACTTCTGTATGTAAACGCACACTCGGCGTGTGTGAACTTTTTCTCGGCCAGTGTCGTTCTATCAATAGTCTCAACTTCGACAATTACATTTTTCACTTCTTGCCCATAAGCGCCAATATTTTGAATTGGGCTAGCGCCAACTGAGCCCGGAATACCTGAGAGGCATTCAACTCCCCATAGCTCATTTTTTACGCAATAACGCACAAAGTCATCCCACACTTCGCCGGCTCCAACCCTAAGCACCTGTTTCTTAGCGGTATCTTTAACGATTTTAGTTCCCATAAGTTCGATTTTTATAACCAAACCGTTAACCCCACTGTCCGAAATTAAAATGTTACTTCCACCACCAAGGACAAAAACAGGCAACTGGTTTTCGTGAGCAAAGTTTAGTGCTACTAAAATTTCGGCGGTGGTAGAAACAGCTGCAAAATATTCTGCAGTACCCCCAATACCTAATGTCGTATAAGGAGCCAACCGAATGTTTTCTTTCATGTACTAGTAATTATATCAAGCTCTATAGTGTTATTTTTCGCAGTCTTAGTGCGTTGGCAACCACCGACACACTCGAAAAAGCCATTGCCGCACTTGCAATCATTGGATTCAACGCCAAGCCAAAAAAGGGATATAGCACTCCCATAGCCACCGGAATCAAGATCACGTTGTAGCCAAAGGCCCAGAAAAGATTTTGCTTAATGTTTGCCATGGTCGCTTTTGACAGCTTAATTGCTTTTGGCACAAGTGAAATATCTCCCCTTAGTAAGGTTATTCCGGCAGATTCCATGGCAATATCAGTTCCGCTGCCCATTGCAATTGCGATATCTGCAGTAGCAAGTGCCGGTGCGTCATTAATACCATCTCCAACCATGGCAACCAAATTTTTGGCAGTGCCAACATTTTGCAACTCGGTAATTTTAGCGGCTTTGTCCTGAGGTAATACTTCGGCCAGTACTTGTTCTATTCCCAGGTCATATGCAATTACTTTTGCCGTGGCTACATTATCGCCGGTTAGCATTACCGATGTGATGCCGATTTTTTTGAGCAGCGCAATTACGCTTTGGGCATTTTCCTTGACGGTATCTGAAATGCCAAGTACTGCAACCATTTTGTTATCAAGTGCCACAAATGAAACTGTCTGCGCCTTACCCCGTAATGCTGAGGCTAGTTCTTGTAATTCTGAGCTTTCACCAACGCCATATTTTTCCATTAGGTTTTGGGTGCCAATTAGCACATTATGCTTATCGACTACCGCGTTTACACCCAAGCCCGAAATATCCTCGAATTTTTCCACTTCCAGCGGTTTGGTATCTGCCAAAAAATTTACAACCGCTTCTGCCAACGGATGGTGAGACTGTTGTTCGACAGAAAAAACTATTCTGGAAATATATTTTTCGTTGTCAGTTTCAGCGTCCGCAACTTTAAAAGTCTGCACCTCCGGCTGGCCCTTAGTTAAAGTGCCCGTCTTGTCAAACACTACGTGCGTTACTTTGTTGGCAAGTTCCAAACTTTGTGCGTCTTTTATTAATATTCCGGTTTGCGCGCCCTTTCCCACACCCACCATTATTGAGGTCGGAGTCGCTAAACCCAACGCACACGGACATGCGATTATCAAAACTGAAATCATGTTTATTAACGCAAAAAGAAAACTCGGTGCAGGCCCAAAATTAAACCACACCAAAAAAGTAATCAGAGCTAAGACAATTACCGTGGGTACAAAGTAAGCAGATATTTTATCAACAAGTTTTTGCACCGGCGCGCGAGATCCCTGCGCCTGTTTTACCATCTCAATAATTTGTGCAAGTAATGTCTCGCTTCCCACTTTTGTTGCTCTAAACTGAAAAGTGCCGGTTTTATTTATTGTTGCTCCTATAACCATCTCGCCGAGTTTTTTATGAACCGGTACACTTTCGCCTGTAACCATACTTTCATCAACATATGATTCGCCTGTCAGAATTTCGCCGTCCAGCGGAATTTTGTCCCCGGGTTTAACCAGTAAAATATCACCAACAACAACCTGCTCGATTGGCACTTCATGCTCGATTCCGTTTCGTAACACCCGTGCGGTCTTAACCTGCAAGCCGATTAATTTCTTTATGGCATCGGAAGTTTGGCTTTTAGCGCGGGTCTCCAAAAATTTACCGAGCAGAATTAGCGTAATTATTGTTGCGGCTGTTTCAAAATAAACATGAGCGTCAATACCTAACTCCATAAGTGTATCGGTAAAAAACAACACAAATACCGAGTAAAAATAGGCAACGGATGTACCCAAGGCAATTAACGTATCCATGTTTGCTGCCCTTACTTTTAACCCCGACCAAGCACTTTTGTAGTATTGGGCGCCAACCCAAAACTGAACAGGTGTAGCAAGCAATAACATTACATATGGATTCATAAGTAGTTCCGGAGCATATGGAACCATCGCCCCAACCAACAACAAGAATGTCAAAATACTACTTATTACCAGTTTTTGTTTAAGTTTTTTGAACTCTTTGGCTTTTTCTCGCTCAACAAAATCGTCATCAGTGGCGTCTGTTGGCAAAATCACTTTATATCCCGCGTCCTCAACCTGCTTAGTAAGCTGCTCCAGCGTACATGCCTCATCGTGTTCAACTAGCGCCTGTTCGTTTGCATAGTTAACATTGGAGGTTTTTACACCGGGCAATTCCTGCAACGACCGGTTAATAAGCACAGCACAACTTGCGCAGTGCATTCCAGATATATGTAGAGTAGTTTTTTTAGTGGGACTGGTGGCGGGCATCGCTTTCATCTTTGCCTTTCTTCCCAAAAAAGAACCAAATAACTACAACTATTAATAAAACTCCAAGTACATTAACGGCTAGGCTCATAAAATAGGCTCAAAGTACAGTGACTGTTACCGGCGGCACCATGCCCATTGAGCATGAAATTTTATACGTTCCCGGTTTTTCAGGAGTAAACTCTACAACATTTAGCCCCGGTGTTAAGTAAATTACTTCAGGGTATAGTCCGCGGGCATATACTGCTTGTGAACACCCGACTGCACCGTTGTTGTAGATTTCCCATCTTGTTGGAACTCCGGCTTGTAGCGTAAAGGCTTTGGGGTAATATTCAAAGTCTATTGCTTCCATTTGCATAAGCTGTGTTCCACCACTAACTTGTGCTACATCTGTTTTTATTGGCGCAGTGGTTATATCGCTTAGACTTGGTAACCCAAGCACATTAAGCTGAGAATTTATGGTATACAGAGCAAAAAAAACAATAAGCATGCCTGAAAACAAATTAAACTTTTTGGCAAATTTTGGGTTGGCATAAAATTTTACACTCGAAAAACTAATAAGTAGAAGAATAGGTAACGTTCCCAAAGCAAATGCAATTAACATGAGCGCGCCCTGAGTAAATGAGCCTGACAAAATCGCGGTTGACTGTGCAATTAAAGTAAACCCGCAAGGCAGAAAAAAAGTCATTGCACCAATAAACAAAGGCATGTACTTGCCTTTGAATTTTGTCTCATCACTTATATGTTTAGAAACAGACTTTGGCATTGATAGCTTAAATTTTTTAAACCAGCCAATGTTTAACATTTGAAAACCAATGACCAGCATTAGCAGTGAAATTAGTAGTGAGATTAATACCGAAAAACCGATGGAAATACCTATATAGCTTCCTACCAACCCCAACAACCCACCAAAAAACCCAAATGCCAAAATACGTGAAAAATTAAAATACAAAAACGGTTTATAACTTTGCTTTGCATTTCCATTGTATAAAGTGTTCCATTGCGCAGAAAGCGACAATAATAACCCACCAACTAGCGCCGCACAGCTGGACAAAACTGCAACTAGGCCAAACACAAAAAAAGATGAGTAAGTGGAACTGCTTGTAAGTGAAAATCTTAGAAATAGACCCGACTGTTCAATAACGTAAAACGCGATCACAAACAACACAAAAACTCCTATTGTCTTGTAAATATCGGTGCGGGATAGTTTTTGCTCAACCGGCTTATCTAAAGTAACAGAGTAACCAAGATCAGAAAGCACCGTGTTTAGGTGTTCGACTTCAGGAAAATCTGTAGTCTGCGAGACAATTTCCATGCAGTTTTTCTTAAGTGACACATTTACATGTTCTACACCATCTATTTTTGTGATTTCTTTCTCAACCAATACCTCACAACTTGCGCAATGCATTCCTTTGACGTAGTAAGTTTTTGTATTTCGATTTGTTGGTTTGCCCGGTTTACTCATAAGAAA
>CAYXGU010000016.1:9919-16458 GCA_964464645.1 uncultured Candidatus Saccharibacteria bacterium | reverse complement strand
CCACTCTAAAGTTAGTTAGCTCGCGCGGCTCAGCAACTCCGTTTTGGGCCTGTGCTATAGCGGGTTCAGCCACGTCTGCAACTTGGCCAACATCAGCACTATTTTCTTGTTCTGTTAATGTATCTTCGGTCATTTCCTGAATGAGGGTATCAAATTAGTGCCTAAACTGCAACTTTTGCTTTTGCAAACACATTTACGCTTAGTGTACCTTCTTTGCTGGTAATCTCAACAACTTCGCCCGCACCAAGTTCCCCCTTTATAATTAAATCAGACAGCTTGCCGTCTATTTCTCGCTGTATAAGCCGTCTTAACGGGCGGGCACCGTACTCTTCGTTATACCCGTTTTCGACTAAATACGCCTTGGCTTTAGCATCTATTCTGAGGGTTATTTCTTGATCGGCTAACATTTTCACTGTTTTTTGAATCTGTCTTTCGGCAATTTCGGCAATTTCTTCTTTTGAAAGTGCGGTAAACACCACAATTTCATCAATTCTGTTTAAAAACTCGGGTCTAAAGCTTTCTTTCAAAATTCCCATGACTTTGGTCTCAAATTCTTCGGTTGGCTTTTTCTTGTCGGCTCCAAACCCGATTTCCGATCTGCGTAGTACATCTGACCCAACGTTTGAGGTCATAATAATTATGGTGTTTTTAAAATCAGCAGTACGCCCTTTATTGTCGGTAAGTCTACCGTCTTCCATTATTTGCAGGAGCGCGTTAAACACGTCTGGATGCGCTTTTTCAACCTCGTCTAGCAAAACTACCGAAAATGGTTTTCGGCGCACAATATCGGTTAGCCCGCCACCGCGCTCGTAGCCAATATATCCCGGAGGCGCGCCAATTAGCTTGCTCACAGTGTGCTTTTCCATGTATTCGCTCATGTCAAGGCGTACAATCATATCTTCGTTGCCATACAACACCTCGGCAAGTGCTTTTGACAGTTCGGTCTTACCAATGCCGGTTGGGCCTAAAAACAAAAAAGAGCCAATTGGTCTTTTTGGATCCTTGAGTCCCGCACGTGCACGGCGTATTGCTTCGGCCACAGTTGAAACGGCTTGCTTTTGCCCAACTATGCGTTCATGCAGCTTGCTTTCCAGATTAAGCAATTTTTCTTTTTCAGCAACACTTAAGCGTTCAAGCGGAATGCCTGTTGAACGTGAAACCACCTTTAACACATCGTCTCCTGTAACATCCGGCACTTCTTCAAGCTTAGTTTTAGTCCAAATATCAATTAGTTCTGATTGCACGCGCTCAAGATCCTTGACCTGAGATTCAAGTCTTTCCCGGTCTTCTTTAGTAAGATCTTTTTGGCGCAGTGCTTCTTTGTGGGTTTTTAAATTGTCCTCGACTTCTTTTAAGTTTGCCGGCTCTTTAACCTGAGTTAGGCGCACTAAGGCACCTGCTTCGTCAATCAGGTCAATTGCTTTGTCAGGTAAAAAGCGGTCGCTAATGTAGCGGTCCGACATTTTTACCGCGGTTTCAATTGCTTCGTTTGTGATTTTCACCTTGTGGTGCTCTTCGTAGCGTTCGCGCAGGCCTTTTAATATCTCGATGGTTTCTTCCGGCGAGGTTTCATTTACTAAAATGTTTTGAAAACGGCGTTCAAGAGCAGCGTCTTTTTCGATGTGTTTGCGGTATTCGTCAACAGTTGTAGCACCAACCATTTGGAGTTCCCCTCTGGCAAGTGCCGGTTTTAAAATGTTGGCGGCATCAATTGACCCTTCGGCCGCACCCGCACCAATAATTGTGTGCAGCTCGTCTAAAAACAAAATTATTTGCCCCTGCGCATCAATTACCTCTTCAATAATCTCTTTGAGTCTTTTTTCAAACATGCCGCGGTGGGATGTGCCTGCAACCACAAGTGCCAGATCCAAAGCAAAAACCCGTTTGTTACGAAGTGGCTCAGGTACTTTGCCGTCAACGATTCTTTGTGCAAGTCCTTCCGCAATTGCGGTTTTCCCAACTCCGGGATCGCCAATTAGTACCGGATTATTTTTGGTGCGTCTGGATAATATGTGGATCACCCGCTCAATTTCTTCTTTGCGACCAATAACCGGATCGAGCTTGCCCTCTTTTGCCATATCGGTTAGATCACGGCCAAATTTATCAAGTTTTGAGGTTGAAGTTGCTTCGCGCTGAAGTTCCTGGTAACAAACAGGGCATAACGCCATGTACACTTGCTTTCCATCGATTATTTGATTTGCAGAAATTTCGGCAGGACGTTGCCCGCATCTGTGACAGATTACAGCCATGAATTAATTTTAGCACACATTAGCACTCATGCAAGTGGTTTGATAAGTACAATATAAAAATACCTCGCATCGGTGATGATACGAGGTATGAACCTCAGCGTTTCAGTAGTAGGCTAATTGTCGCGCCAAACAACAGTGCTAATGACATTGTAACCCACACCACAGCAGGATTCATGATGTAGGCAAGTGCACTAATAATCGATACCGCAGCAATGATCCCACCTGCCAGGTATATCCAATCATTTTTGCGCAAACTACCCGCAATTATGTACGCGCCATACCGAAACATCAGTATGGCAACCGCCGATATTGCGACAAACTCTACAGCATTTGCCACGTTTTCAGGACTCATTTTCCCAATTGCCTCCAAGACTCTGTCGGTAAGTAAGCATGAGAATATAAGCACTATAAGATATACTTGTCAACTACTTGCAAGCTTAAAGGTCTGATTTTGTCAAAATTTGCTATATAGAATCTAAGAAACAAAGTATAATCATAACGTGATTAGATCGGCTCACAGTTCAGGACACTTTGGGTTTTTACTTGTGCTTGTTGTGACTTGCGCAGGAATTGTGGTTGCCGTGCTTTATACACTTGGTACTTTTAACTCCGACAGCACCACGTCGATTCAACCAAAGTCGAATTTACCTCACCAAAATGGGCAAAATAACACTCAGGAATCAGATAAGCCAAGTTTAGCTAATCTAACAATTATAGAAGAAATACCTTATGGCAGGAGCAAACTTGTAATCGCTTCTACTAAACCGGAATACAAGTGTACCCTCTTAGCCAACGCCAATTGCGAACTCTTTGAAATTAACGGCACAACCGAAAGATATATAGGTAATATGCAAAATTATTTTGACTATGAGAAACGTGACCTGAATGCATTTTACTTTTACACGTTTTTTGGTGATGGGAACTCATCTCATGCAAACTTAAAGGTCTATGATAACCACTCTGGTAATCTTTCCGATGCTGTACAGTACACTGATATTTGGGGAATTGCTGGACTTGCGGGTTACAGCCGACTACTTCCAGATCCAGAAA
Source organism: uncultured Candidatus Saccharibacteria bacterium (assembly GCA_964464645.1). Lineage (GTDB taxonomy): Bacteria > Patescibacteriota > WWE3 > UBA101185 > UBA10185 > CAYXGU01. The sequence continues at coordinate 13,159 of CAYXGU010000016.1, read as the reverse complement.
TGGTTAAAGTCAATGAGTTATGCTCGCAAGAGGACGAGTATTTCTCACTGACGAAAATTCATGAACGTGGCGTCGAAAAAGATCGGATCTTGGTATATTGTCACCGGGAAGACGTGTTTGTCTACCTTGATTCCGATCAAAATGCAACAAAAATCACCACGCAAGTGGGAGAAGATGTTAGCAATCTTGAAGCAGAAGCACTACGCAAGTTACTCTTGAGGCTTAATTTCGAGAATGCTGAAACCTATTTTGCAGCAAAAAATGTGTTGCTTAAACTCTAAGTTAAGACAAATAGTTTAGTAAAAAAAATGCCGCGACATCTGTTTGTTGATGTTGCGGCACAAGATACTTAATTTCGGTTGATCTGAACCTCGAGGCTCCAGAACTTCAGACGGGCTTTATTGAAATTCCGACTAACTGCTTACCTGTGTCGGGCCACAAAACTCCAAAACCTAACACGAAATCTTTTGAAACTGCTGCTCAGCCTCAAAAAAGCACCAACATGCATAACAACTATTGAGGCTGACCATAGCCCTATCACATAGATGCTTCCATATTGGAAGAAGTATGTTGGTATGGCTAGAATAACGAAGTACAGAACAGGCCAAATAACGCATGCCCGAATTATGTCATCCAAACCACCCCACCTAAATGCGGAACCAAGAACCTTGTAGCCATAAAGCACAGAAAAAAGCAGGGAAACCACGACTAACATTTCCATATCAAATCCTCATGATTGTGGATAATTCAGCCCATTGTAACACTATAAGTTATATTTTTCAAATTGTTGGGAGTGGTACTACCTTATTTCTCTATCCTTGAGCTGTGGTTTCACTAGCTCGTCTGGCAATCAAATAATTTCACCCAATTCCAAGTGCCATTCCGACCCATATGCTCAGCAACGTATACAAGCCGAACACTAAAAACAGAATACTCACCACAAGCATAGTGAGTAAAATAACCAAGAGGTCAGACTTACGTTCAAATGCCACAAACACTTGTCCAACAAAATAGCCTACGGCTAAACCAAGTGCTATCAGCCTGACATACATCTCAACTACAGACCTATCACCAAAAAAAATTACTATGCCTACCATTTCAACCCTCCGTATCTGATGATTTGGGCGATTATACAGCCTATGGCAATTCTTGTCTAACCAATCTTAATGCTCCCACACATCCCCCACAAACGTATCTGACTTTACCGGCACTTTCTTTAAAAACAATTTCCCCGCTTTTACCATCTCCTCCGACAGTGCCGGTGCAAAACCCTCAGCCTGATCTTCACGCACTTCGCAGGCTATTTCGTCGTGCACAGTTAAAATAATCCCGCCATTAATTCTGTCTTGTTTCATGCGCTCATTTACAAATACCAAAGCGTATTTAATTGCATCGGCGTTTGTACCTTGTATAGGATGATTTCGACCTTCACGCGCAACCGATCCCATCTTACGTTTAAAATCCGGATCGTTTTTTTCGGGCAAGACGTACCATCTTTTGCGCCCGCCGGGAGTAATACTTATGCCGGTTTTTTGTGCATCCGCAGACATTTTGTTTAAAAACGTTTTCACCCGTGGGTAGCTCTTAAAGTATCGATTAATCAAGTCTTCACTTTCCTCAAGCGATATTTCCTTACCGGTTTCGGCGTAAATTCTCCCAACAAGCCCTTGCGCACCCATACCATACATTAACCCAAATCCAATCGGCTTTGAAATCTGTCTTAAATCCGGATAAAGCTTTTTAAAATCCGCGGTGTATGGTTTGTCGAACATCAGCGAAGCAGTGTAGGAGTGCAGGTCTAAATCCTCTTCATAGGCTTTTAGCATGTTTTCATCACCCGATAAGTCAGCCAAAACCCGCATTTCAAACTGCGAGTAGTCTGCAACCACCAGTTTATATCCGGGTGCGGGGTTAAAGCAGGTTCTAAATGGCGCACGTTCGGTGTTACGCGGAATGTTTTGCATATTTGGGTTGTTGCAGGCAAATCTGCCGGTAGCAGTTGCTATTTGCAAAAAATCCGGATGAATCCGCCCTGTTTGCTTGTCTATTTTTTCAAGAAGCGTTTCACCGTAGGTCGACACTAACTTGGCGTTTTTTCGGTACTCACGTAAAGTTTTTACCACTGGGTGATTTACCCGCTCAAGCACACCGTTACTGGTTGAGGGTAAATTTAAGTTTAGTTTATTGTTAAACAGATCAAGTAACTGAACCTGACTGTTGATATTTATTAGGTCAGCGGGCTTACCAAACAGATCGGTTTGCGATGAGTTAAAATATGGCCTGATCGCATCCTGAAACTCATCCATCTGTTTTTCCATATCTGCTTCAAGGTTTTTAATGATTTCGCGCCATTTTTTTGTGTTTAAGTACACACCGTATAATTCCATTTCAGCAACTACCGGGCAGGTCGCAAATTCGAGCTTGGCAATTGCTAGTAACTTCTCTTCGCGCAGTCGTTTTGTTTGCGCTTCAAATATTGGAAATAAAATCAGCGTATCACGCGCCGCGTATTTTAGCTGTTCATCACTGATCTTGCCTTTATTGGTTACTTGCAAAAATGATTTTTGGGCTGTTTTATCAAGGTTTATATCCGGTAAATATCTCTTTGCCATGGCATCAAGACTGTTGCGTAAATGTCTGTATCCAGCGTTTAGCACACCTTCTGCAAGCATAGTGTCATAAATGTTTAGTATTCTTACGCCGGTTTTCTCTTTTATAAATTCGTAATCAAACTTTGCGTTTTGCAAAAGTTTTATAATGTTTTTATCTTCTAAAAGCGATCTAAAAGAATCAAAGTCGGCAAGATTTACTGCCCGTGCGTCAAAAATGTAGCTAACACTTTCAGTCCCAAGTTGAACAAGCAACAGTGTGTCTCGCCTGGGATTAGTTCCATTTGACTCTACGTCAACTGCAAGCATTTTTTCTCCGGCCAGCAACTTTAGTGCTCTATCCGCGTCAGCTTTTGTGGTTATATACTCGTATTTTGGATTTTCAGGGTCAAATTTTAGTTCCATTTACCTGATTCTACAGAAAGAGTGCGCGGTTAGGAAGCTAACTCTTTTTTTAGTAAGTCGGCTGTACTTTCGGGATTAGCTTTACCATGAGTGTGCCGCATAACCTGTCCAAGTAAAAAGTTTAGTAACTTTTCATCACCGTTTTTGTACTTTTCCACTTCTGTTGGATTTTCCACAATAATGCTCTGTATAACTGTTAGTAATTTTTCCGTATCATCAATAGTAT
>CAYXGU010000016.1:9625-9909 GCA_964464645.1 uncultured Candidatus Saccharibacteria bacterium | reverse complement strand
CTTGGGACAGCAATTTGCGCATAAATTCTTCTTTTGTTAGATGTCTAAACTCCGGTTTATTTATGAGTATATTTGCAACTTTTCTTGGATTTTTTCTTGGATGATCTAAATCTGCATGCAGCATATATTGCGGCAAAAGCGATACTAAGCCATTTCCGGTTGTTAAAACCCCAGATGCGACAGGTTCGACACCGGTCTGTACTAATTCTTTTCGTATTTCCCACGGTAGCTTTCTTGTAGTTAGCTCCTTTTGTAAGTCGGCAAAGTAATTTGACTCAAATTCC
>CAYXGU010000016.1:352-9615 GCA_964464645.1 uncultured Candidatus Saccharibacteria bacterium | reverse complement strand
TCTTCTTTAGTTCTTTGCGCCACTGTTATTTGCTTTTTTTCGTCAAAACCTCGGTTTTCCTGAATAACCGATTCGCCTGCGGCTAATAGTTTTGTTTGCCGGACAATTTCATAATTCACAGCTTTTTCCATAAACCTAAAGGAGTTTATGTTTTTAACCTCAACCTTGTACGTAGGTAATTCATTATTCTTTTCCATTTCCAGCGTGCGTAGCGAAATATTTGGCTCAATGCGTAATTGGCCTTTTTCCATGTCGGCTTCACTAATACCAAGATGGCGCACAAGATCCTGCAAAGTCTTTGCAAATTCCATCGCCGACCCCACGGTTACGATTACAGGTTCTGTGACTATTTCAATAAGCGGCATACCTGATTTATTAAAATCTATCAGCGTCAAATCCCCTTCATGAAATGACTTGGCTGTATCTTCTTCTAAATGAATTTTTTCAATGCTAATTGTAGTACCCTCACCTAAGGTCAATGCGCCACCCACACATAGCGGATTTTTATGCTGGGTAATTTGGTAACCCTTTGGTAAATCGGGGTAAAAATAGTGTTTCCGATCAAAAAATGACTTTGGCGCCAGAGTACACCCAAGTGCATGCCCCAGCAGTTGAGTTTTTCTTATTGCTTCTGCGTTTGGTACCGGTAATGCACCAGGTAAACCCAAGCAAGTTGGGCAGGTGTGCGTATTTGGCTCTGCGCCATAAATATCGGCATCGCACCTACAAAACATTTTAGTCTTGGTTTTAACATGCATGTGTATTTCAAGCCCAAGAACTAGTTTAAATTCAGCTAAATCAGACATACACTCCTAACTTTGCTAACCCCTGCTTTAAATTGGCTATTGCGTCAGTAACCATGCCATATGTTGGTTCGTATCCGGCTTCGTGTACAAGCGAGTTACGCATTTTGTGCGCTTTCCAAAGTTTTTCGTAGAGTGTAGGGTCAAATTTATCTTTTGCATTTTTTAGGCGTTCCCCCATTGTTTCGCCGTCAACCACATCTTTTAGCGCCGCATCAAGTGTTTTGTCGGCAGTAATTAGGGCCTGTCTTAGCTGGCTGGGAGTTTTTCCCGCGAGCTGGGCGCTTATTGTTTGCCAATCTGCTTTAATGCGTTCCTGGGTCTGGGTTGTTACGCTTGCCCTGCGAGTAGTTACTGATTTTTTAAATATGCTAAATAATCCCATTAATTTGGCTTCCTTTCGTGAAAATTAGTTGCTGTTTGATACACACTTGCTGCCTGCAAAACCTGAGCCTCTGAAAACTGCGGCCCAATAAGCTGCACGCCGACCGGCAAGTTTGCGTGAAAGCCACACGGTAGTGATATTGCGGTTAGGCCCGCAATAGAGCTTGGTTCCTGTAGCAAATCAATTAATTCGCCGTACATTGATGACGAGGATTCCGCCTCACCAACTTTTGGTGCAACACTTGGCATGGTTGGTCCGATTATTAAATCTACCTGTTCAAATGCTCTGGCAAAGTCCTGTACAAGTAAGGTGCGGGCTTTTTGTGCCTTTGCATAATATGCATCGTAATAGCCTGCAGATAACACATATGCGCCAAGCAGCATGCGTTTCTTGGCCTCAAACCCAAACTGGTCCCGTGTGTTGCCATACCGTACACCCGTAAAGCGCGCCAAATTTGACGACACTTCGGCGCGTTGTAAGATTGTATAAATTGAAATTGAGTATTTTGGGTCTAGTAAGTCAATGTCAACGATTTTTGCGCCAAGGTTAGCGAACTGATCCACCGCTGTTTCAACCTCTTTGGCAACGCCTGCTTCAAGGTCAAGTGCAAAGTAGGATTGTGGCTTACCGATTGTAAGGCCTGATAAGTCCTTAGGTGACAAGTTACCAGTATAGTCAGCTGACGGCGCGGGGGATGATGTTGCGTCGAGTGGGTCTTTTCCGGCAAGCACATTTAGCACAAGCGCACAATCCGTAACCGTTTTGCACATTGGACCCGGCGAATCGGTGGATGACGCCATTGCAATGACACCATACCTACTGACCCTTCCGTATGTAGGCTTAAAACCGGTCACACCACACCATGAGGCCGGACACCTAATACTCCCTGCTGTTTCGCTACCGATTGCAAAAATACACATGTCAGCCGCAACCGCAGCTGCTGATCCGCCTGATGACCCGCCAGGTAAGTGATCTGTATTCCAGGGATTTTTCGTTGGTCCAAAGTCAGACGTTTCGGTTGAGGAACCGTGCGCGAATGCGTCTAAATTTGTTTTTCCAAGCAAAATTGCACCTGCAGCAGCCAGTTTTTTGGTTACTGTGGATTCATATTGCGGAACATAGTCTTTTAAAATATTTGAAGCCGCAGTTGTCGTAACGCCTTTAGTGCAAAAATTGTCCTTGCAGGCATACGGAATACCTAGTAACGGTTGCGCCGCAAATGCTGCGTCTGCGTTGGTAGCTATTTTTTTGTCGGCGTTTTTTGCAGCCGCGAGTGCAGAGTCTTTTGTGAGTGTCAAAAAAACATTAAGGATGGCGTTTTTTTCCTCGATCTGGGCAAAACACGCAGTTACCAGCTCGGTGGCCGAAAATGTACCTGCCTTTAGCCCTTTTATCGCTAATTCTAGTGTGAGCGTATTTAACTCACTGGTATGTGTCATTCCGTAAATACTCCTTTGGTTGTAAATAGGCCTTTTTTCGGTGCTGTGGCCGTGCTTAACGCTTCTGCCTGAGTTAGGGCTGTATTTGTGTCACTTGTATCAGTAGCTTTTGCAAACACGTTTTTTAGCCCCGTAACCTGATAGGTCTCGGGCACCGAGTTTAGTGACAGCTCATCAAGTACATCTATATGGGTAAGGGTATCGGTAAAATAGGTCGAAAATTTTTCAAGCTCCTCTTCCGACAGCTGCAAATTGCACAACTCTGCCATTTTTGCAACATGCTCGCGGGTTATTTTTACGTTTTCCATCTTTAGCATTTAACTACATCCCTTCTAGCCTTGCAATACGATCTTGAATCGGTGGATGGGTTTCGAACAAATTTCCAATGCCGCTTAGTGCCCCACCCTTAATTGGATTTACAATGTACATATGTGCAGTACCTCTGTTTGCTGCTTCCAACAGCTCGTTATCTGCCGCCAGCTTTCTAAGCGCACTTGCCAACCCCTGAGGATAGCGAGTAATCATGGCGGCAGTTGCATCGGCCAAATATTCGCGCTTTCGGCTTATAGCTAGCTTAATTAAAGTGGCAATTACCGGCGACAAAACCACAAATAACAAGCCAAGTAGCATTAAAACCCCACCGCCTGAGTCCTTGCTTCTTCTGCCCGAAAACACTCCCCTACTAAAGCCATCGACTATGAGAATCACGGTACCCACCAGTACAGATACAATGGACATTAAGCGAATGTCAAAGTTGCCAATATGTGACAACTCGTGGGCAATAACACCTTCCAGCTCACGCTTCTCAAGCTTTTCCACAAGCCCTGATGTAACACAAATCACCGCGTGGTCTGGATCTCGACCGGTAGCAAACGCATTCATAGCAGAATCCTGAATCATGTAAATCTTTGGTTTGGGAAGCCCAGAAGCAATACAAAGATTATCTACCAGCTTGTGCAGGTAATCATTATCGGTTACTTTAATTTCTTGCGCTTTAGACACCCCAAGGACAATACTGGCAGAATTATAGTAACTAATAAACGAAGTAGCTCCCGAAAAAATAAGCGCCAAACCAACAAAAAACCAAGTATCTCCACCGTAAAAATACCCAAAAAAAGCGCCAAGCGCGGTTATTACCGCTATGAAAAGTATAATTACAAGTACGGTTTCGGATTTATTTTTGTCTATTTGGGTATAAAGGCTTGCCATATGTTGATTTTAGCATGCTTGAATGTGCATTGTTGGCACACGGCAAAAATATAAAAAATTAGGAATCGTCTATAATCCAATACTCCTGCGTCTTTGGCAATTTAGACAACTGTATGCTAAAAATGGTTAAAGTGAAAACTTTTATTAGGGAGCAGATCCTTGCAAAATGCACAAGGATCTGCCCCACTAAACGAGTTAGCTAGGGAGCTAACACCTCAATTTCGGTCTCTGCGGAACCATAAATAACACCGCCCTCGATAAGTCTACCCCAAGCCTCAACCTTAATAGTATACTCGCCTGGAGCCAACGTGCCACAATAAAAGTGGGCATGGTCATCGTCAGTAAACCATGCTCCGGGCACGCCGTTGACGGAGAAACGCCATTTATAGCTCGGTATCCAGGTTGAGTCCATTGCCAGGTGGGTTGCGGTGAGCTCTCCATTACCGCCGGAATAGCAAGGACCAACCCATGAAAAGGCTACTAGCCGATCCATATACCAAGATTCTGGCCAGTAGGTCTCAACGAATTGGACCCGAGTCTCAGCATCAGTGGTAACAGTCACCGAAAACGTGCTATCGGCCGACTGGGGCTGTAATAAGATACCAGACACAGTAGCTGTTCCAGCCGAAACTCCGGACTGCCTACATCTCCAGACTTGGACTCTGCGAGAACAGTCATAGCCATCGGCAGTCACTGAGACTTGCCCAGCTAGCTGACCCATATCTGTCCCCGACAGTACCACGGTAAAATGTGGCACAGGGTCAAAGCTGATCTCCGCAACACCGGTATAAATCCAGGAACCCTCGACGTTAAATTCCGCAGGAGAAATGCTGATCTCCACGGCAGTTGCCGTTAAGTACTCGAAGTACTGCTCATTGACCCAATTGCCAGGGTTAGTCTCGGAGCGGTACCAAAGGTCGATAAAATGCTCGATCTCTCCTACCTCTGCGGGTCGTAGTGTAATAACATACGTCATGCTCTGACCCGACTGCAGGTTGTAGATGTACCACGACGCACGGTCTGCATACAGAACCCGCGGCTCGGGGTCATAAGCCAATATCTCAGCCCCGTCTGGGAAATGAAACTCGACATAAGTATCCCACGCCGTAACTGTCCCAAAGTTTGTGACAGTCACTGTGAAAGTGTACTCGTTACCTACTCGAACATAATCCTCGATGCTAAAATCAAGGCTCGCATCAAGGTTCAACTCACCTTCTGCATGGACTGTCGACATGCCAATGACAGATAGCAGAATCAGCAAAAACAACGCTAAAAACCATTTCCTATGCATTTCAGTTCCTCCAACATGTCAAAACCTATGCCAACAATCAAAATTCGCATTATTATACTATAGGATCTAGATTAAGTAAAATGTAGAAAAATTCTAAAAATCAACCTTCGGTGTCTCGCGCGCGCCCTCTTCTACTTCAAAAAATTCCTCAGGCTTAAACCCAAAAAGATTACCAACTAGATTGCTTGGAAATACTACCAACTTTTGGTTGTAGTCACGTACAACTGTGTTATAAAACTGCCTAGCGTATGCAACTTTATCTTCGGTATCTGCCAACTCCTTCTGCAAATTTACAAAGCCTTCTTGTGCCTTTAGCTCAGGGTAGGCTTCTGCCACAGCAAATAGGCTCTTAAGTGCGCCTGTAAGCATATTGTCTGCATCCCCAACCGCCTGTGCGCCTTGGGCACTCATTAACGCAGAACGCGCTTTTGTTACATTTTCAAAAACTTCTTTTTCGTGCTGAGCATAACCTTTTACTGTTTCGACAAGGTTGGGAATTAAATCTACACGTCTTTTGAGCTGTACATCGATTTGGCTCCAGGCTTCTTGAATCCTAACCTTAAACCGAGATAAGGCGTTGTATACCATTATCAGGTATATAGCGGCAAATATTAGAATTAGGACTAGTGCTAAGCTGATCATTTTTTTCTATCCTAATAATCTCAAAAAATCTGCCAAAGGTAAAGTATTTAGTATATTTTTTGGCTCACACCACCCGCGCCTCGCAACATCTATGCCGTATTGCATGAGCCCTAGGCTACCTGTGCTGTGCGCATCAGTGTTGATTATAAGCTTAATTCCTGCTCTAACAGCCTGTTTTACCAAATCGTCAGTTAAATCTAGTCTCTCGGGCTGAGCATTTATTTCCAAAATCTTGTCGTATTCTAATACCGCCTCGAAAATCTGCTCCCAATCTACATCACACGCTTGCCTTTGGTTAATTAAGCGTCCTGATGGGTGGCCAATAATATTAATGTGCGGGTTTTTTATTGCAGCTAGCAATCTTTTTGTTATTTGTTCGCGTGTCTGCTCAAAAGCTGTGTGAATAGACCCAATAGCATAATCCAATTTTTCTAGGTAGTGATCGGGCATTGAAAGCGTGGCATCCGACAATATATTAACTTCGTAGCCGAATAATAATTTTATTGTATGGTTTGTATCATTTAATTGTTCAATATTTGTTCTTTGAGTATTGATTATGTTCATAACCTCTTTCTCTCCTCTTGATCCAATACTTGGTGCGTGGTCAGTAATGCCAAAATATTCATAGTCAAGCTGTACCGCGGCGGTTACCATTTCTGCAAGTGTATTGATGCCATCAGAAAAGTTTGTGTGGGCATGTAGGTCGCCGCGTATATCCTTTAGATCAACAAGTTTTGGCAATTTGTTCCTGCGTGCAAAATCAAGTTCGTCTGTGCCCTGGCGCAATTCGGGCTGAATATATGGTAATCCAAGTTGGGCATAAAAGGCTGGTTCGTCGCTAAATTCTAGGAGGTTAGTTCCCTTTTTGATGCCATATTCTGACAACGACATCCCGTGCTCAAGCGCAAATGTTCTAAGCAAGATATTATGTTGCTTTGACCCGGTGAAATATTGCAGCATTGACCCAAAGCTTTTGGGTTCAAGCACTCGCAAATCGACCTGCACGTTGTTATTTAACACCACACTTGCTTTTTTATCTCCTTGTGACAGTACGTCTTCGATTTCTGAAAAGGCCAAAAAATGCTCAACTACACCAACACCGTTTTTTGTTGCCACAGCAACATCTAAATCCCCCACTGTTGCTTCGCGACGTCTAAAAGAACCAAGCACTACAACATCATCAATACCATCTACTAACTTTAAATACTTTACAACCCTATCTGCCACCTCCTCGGCTTTAATAAGCAACATTCGCGTTTTCTCACGCTTATGTGTTTTGTTGTCAACCAACGCCGCTAAAATCTCTTGTTCTGATTTTGGGCCAAACCCCGGCAGTACCTGGATTTTATGTGCTTCTGCGGCTTTTCTAAGCCCCTCAATGGCAGTTTCACGTTTTGTAAGGGAGAATGCTTGCGCAAGCTTGAATGCTTTTTTAGCGCCAATTCCACGCACTCCAATAAGGGCAAACATGCCCTCGGGCAAGCCTTTTTTTACTAGATCGAAATCAGGCACAGCACCGGTTGTGAACAGTGAGTTAAAGTGCTGGGCTAAAATGCCGCCAACACCAGGAATGTCGTCAAGCCGGCCATTTTCCCACATATAATACACGCTGGTTGTAAGATTATCGATTGAAGAAATTGCATTTTGATAAGCGCGAATTCTAAATTTGTTGACCTCTTTTACTTCCATAGCTGCAAGGACTTCCTTGAGAATTGCCACAACCTCGGAATTGGTGAATTTATGGGTTTTTTCCATGTTTTTATGATACCATTTCCATTGACGCAATCTGACCCATTTGTTAGTATCGTTAAAACTATGGGGCCATAGCTCAGTCGGTTAGAGCGCTGCCCTGTCACGGCAGAGGTCGCGGGTTCGAGTCCCGTTGGTCCCGCCAGCGCGCAGGTGCGCGATATAAACAAAATTTTGAAAACTTTTGCAATCTGCCCAAAAAACTAGTACTAAGTTGTATAGCGAAAGGGGGTCAATTTATGGCAGAAAAGGAAGGTAAGAAAATGAGCTGGGTTTCTAGCGACTCGGATAACACTACCTCGGAGGAAAATTTTACTACAACTTCAGCAGAAGAACCTGCAATTCAAGAATATACAGATAAAACAAAAAACGGAAAGGACATAGTAGCCTTGTTTGTAGCCTTAATTTTTGTGTTAGGACTTGGACTTTTCGCATATCGCTACTTTAATCAAGTAAGCAATAGTCAGAACACCAGTTCCGCAAGCACCGTGCGTGTTGATTTGGACGCTACGGTTGCGGGTACAAGTACTGACGAGAGTGCAGAAAGTGAGAATGGCGGCAGTAGCGAACAGAGCAGCGCACAAGCTACCGAAAGTGTGTTTGGGCAGTGGATAGCAACTGACTACAAGAAGGGCGATATTCAACCAGGTCAATATGAAGTACAAGAAGGCGATACACTTTGGGAAATTGCCGAAGCTGTATATGGTGACGGCGCAGAATGGGGAAGAATCTTAGCGGCAAACACTGACCAAGTCGGCTTTTTAGGTGGCGGTCAGCAGGCGCTAATTGTAACGGGACAGATATTAATAATACCTATTTAGCGCAAGTCATTAACCATATTGAATATATTCGCGCAAGAGCTAGTATAATGAGTGTGCCTAATGCGGGTGTAGTTTAGCGGTAGAACGTCTCCTTCCCAAGGAGAAGGTCGAGGGTTCGATCCCCTTCACCCGCTCCACATTAATAAAGAAAAGGTTTGTGTTTTGGTTTTAGGTGTAAATCAGCGGTTACGATATTGCAACAATTTGCCAACGTAGCTCAGTCGGTAGAGCAACCCCTTCGTAAGGGGTAGGTCGTCGGTTCGATCCCGACCGTTGGCTCCAGTTATTTGCAACACTGAATTAATTTCAAAAATAATATTGTAGAAGTAATAAATGGATTGCTTGAGTTGGTTGGGGAAGGTTTTCCATTGCTGAATCTCCTTCCCCCCACCCTAGATGTCCTCGCCTTGCGGCGTGAACATCTCTAAAAACTGCTCTTCTATATTTTCCTCACCCGCACAATAGTGCAGGTAACCGAGCCGCTCGAAATTATACCAGTCGCCCTCTACTACGACTGATACAACAAGATCCATACTATAATCGGATCCGACGCAAAAAGACGCGCTTTTCGCGTCTACGAGCAGGTATAAGACTCTGCCGGAGTAGAACCCAGGATTTATCCGCTCGTATGGCGTAAGCTCGCCTTTTGCGAAGCAGAATTTGTCGATTCCGGCGGAGAGCCAAACATCTTCCTCCTGACCCACAGTCGTTTGCACCAAATCGACCGTGTGGCCGGTAAAAATGCAGAAACTTTCGTCATCGACATAATACTCGATGACCAAGTCGTACCCACTCAACGGTGTGGGGGTAGCGATTGGTACTACGGCTATAACCGTCGCCTCAGGTGTCGGCGGGGCACTTGTCGGTGTTTCAGGTGGCGCGCTAGTTGGAGTCTCAGTCGACCCGGGTGTAGGCGTCTCTGTT
>CAYXGU010000016.1:0-342 GCA_964464645.1 uncultured Candidatus Saccharibacteria bacterium | reverse complement strand
ACCACCGAGGGTACCACAGTTGCTGTCGGCGTCGCCGTTTTTAGCAGCTCAAATTGCCCACAGGCTAACACGCCCAGCAGACACAGAAGAGCAATAAGCAATACTGATATTCTTCGCATCGTTTACCTCCCCATGCGAACTAAAAAGACCTCGTAAATCACGAGGTTCCGTTAAGTTACCCGGGATTATACACCACTTTCCCAAACCTGCAAAAATGCTAAAATAACCCTATGGCAAAGAAAAATACTGTAACCAGAAAAAGAGCCTTTAAATCACACGATGAACAGCTGCATGACAGATTTAAAAAAACCGTATTATTAACTATTTTAATCCCAATTGTCT
>CAYXGU010000015.1:0-16741 GCA_964464645.1 uncultured Candidatus Saccharibacteria bacterium | reverse complement strand
CAAGCCCGAAGATGATGCTAAAACCGTTGCTTATATCAAGAATTGCATGAAAGAAGCAGACATCTCTTATTTAGATATAATCTTTGTGGCTTATAATCACAAAAACCAAGAGAAGTGGCTACTAAGAAACATGCACAAATTGCCGGCAAGACTTGGTATTGGTGTTGGCGGAACTTTTGATTATGTCGTAGGAACATATAGGACTCCAAGTGCGTTTGTAAAACAGCACAATCTGGAGTGGTTGTTAAAGTTGGTAACACAACCATGGCGATTAAGAAGAATATTTAGTGCTTTTCCTACATTTCCACTGCAAGTATTTAAGAGCACATTACACTGATTGTCAGCTTAGTTAGTGCAAATTATACACAAAAAAAAGAAAGTTGTTGACAACGTATTTTTTGTGTGCAACCATTTGAATATGCAATTAGCAGATAGATACTATACATCCACTGAAGTAGCTGAAATTTTAGGTGTTAGCCTAAGGTCGGTTTACAGATATCTTGAGGAAGATAAGATAAAAGCCGACATTAAGACTGCTACAGGACGTCATCGATTTACACGACAAAACATTCTCGACTTTTTATATCCAGAGGGTGAGGTACCGGCACAAGTAATTGCGTCAAAGGAAGAAAAGTTTGAACCAGTTAAAAGTGCGCCTGTTCAGCAGCCGGTAACTTACGATCCGGTAGTTGATGATACATTTAGCAGTGAAAGCACTGGAGATGAAGATTTGGATGCCGATGTCTTTGACAATGTAACTGAAGATGAGGTTGAAGAAGAGGTAGACTGGCTAGCCAAGTTTAAAGAAGCTGCTGCAAAGCATAAGGAAGCTGCCGCAGTCGGGGTTGCGGCGCAGGCACCTGCACAGAATGTAGAGCCTCAAGTTCAAGAGCAGTCGGACTCATTAGGTAGTCTTGTAGATACACCGAAACAGCCCGCTCCAGAACCTGCTCCGCTTCCCGGAATTTACTACTACCGAAGTAGTGTTGGCGGATTGAGGGAACTTGCACAATACGTACACAGTGCTGCATCCAAATCAAATGTACCTTATGCCTTTACAATGAATGCTGGGATGTCCCTTCACAAACTAATAAGGCCATTTTCAATACTGCATGTCTATGTTAGATCTACTGACAAGGCTTTTTTTGAACGTGCATTAGAGCTTACACCTACCGATGAGGGTTCGGCCCAACTGTGTTTGTTTGTGAATGATTCTTCTATGCTGTATGACTCAAGCAAGGAAATGCATGGGCTGTGGGTTGTATCTGACATTCAACTTCGAAGAGACTTACTTGAGCATGGCGAGTCTGAGCTCGCAGGCGAGCTTGATGAGGTCGTAAATCCCGCTATTTAGCCTTTAATTACCCTTAGGAGTTTCACATATGGTAGAATGAGCGCATGGCTAAGTCTAAAGGTATCATTAAAGCAATTGAAGACATTATTTCTGATTCAACTACTACAGCAAAGCCACTTAAAATTCTAATTGTAGGGGCTGAGGCGGCACCTTATGCCACTGTGGGCGGTTTTGCGTCTGTTTTGGGGTATCTCAGTCGTGAGCTTGCGAAACTGGACCACGATGTGCGGTTGTTTATTCCTAAATTTGGCTCGATTGATGAGGAAAAGTATGAGACCGAGACCGTCGTTAAAGGGCTAAAGGTTCCTACGTCTGATGATGGTACAAAATATCTTGTTTGTAATGTAAAAAAAGCGTTAGCGCCTGTTGGTGTACCGGTTTATTTTTTGGAAAACCAGGAATATTACGAAAAGCGCGCAAATGTGTATGGATACAGTGACGACGCAACCCGTTGGGCACTTTTGTCGCGAGGAGTAGTGGAATTTATTAAGACAGAAGAGTTTGTACCCGACGTTATACACTGCAATGATTGGCATACAGGACTTATACCAAATTATTTGGCTAAAGATTATAAGAAAGACAAGATTTTGCGAGGTGTGGCCAGTGTGTTCACTATTCACAATTTAGGCTTTCAGGGTATGTTTGACCACAACAATGTGCTGGAAACCGACTTGGATGACGGGAGATCTGATGTAGCATCGTTTTTTTCTCCACGTTTAAATTCCCAAAATTTCATGCGGCGCGGTGTCTTATACGCTGACGCTGTGAATACGGTATCAAAGAAATACGCAAAAGAAGTCTTAACTCCGGAATTTGGAGAAGGGTTAGATAAGCTTTTACTGGAACTCAAAGAAAAATTTTTTGGTATTGTAAATGGACTTGACTATAACGAATTTAATCCCAAGACCGACAAATTCATAAGAAAAAACTACGATGTACATTCACTAAGTGATCGGGCAGTAAATAAGGCTGAGCTTCAGGAAGAATTTGATTTACCGGTTAACCCAAAAATTCCGGTGTTTGGTTTTGTTGGCCGGCTCGGGTTTCAAAAAGGCGTGGACTTGATAATTGAGACCATGTACCACGCAATGAAGGATTACAATTTACAGTTTGTGCAGGTTGGTAATGGCGATGCACACTTAATAGATGAACTGCACAAGCTAAAGCAGACTTTTCCAGATAAGGTTGGTATTCATCCATACTACAACTCAACCCTGCCAAGACTTGTGTTTGCAGGTGCGGACTCAATTCTTTATCCATCTAGGTTTGAGCCGTGCGGCATTGTACAGCTTGAAGCCATGAGATTTGGTGCACCGCCAATAGTGCGAAATGTTGGTGGGCTTGCAGATACCGTCACAAATTTTGATTCCGATACGTTTGAAGGTACAGGCTTTGTATTTAATGAATTTGATGTGTTTTCACTTTACGGGCAAGTTATTAGGGTGGTTGAGCTATTGAAGCATCCGGACATCTGGCATCGTGTGCAGAAAAACGCAATGACTTCGGATTATAGCTGGAAGCACAGCGCTCAGCAATATATCAAGCTGTATGAATATGCGATTTCATTTAAAAGTAGGAAAAATGCTACTGGAGACGCCGGTTCAGCTGGTACAGATTGACAAACCTATATAATCATGCTATAGTAAAAGCCATAAAGCAACCCAGTCTGGGGAGGAGCTATATTTTCTATTCTGTGGGCAGGAGAGTAGGAAATTTCCTCTCCAGGCTTGGTTGTTTTATTTTTTTCTGATGTGTAGAATACTTCTGTGATTGCTTTCCTTTTGCATCTTTATCAACCTTCTTATCAGGACGAGGCGGTGTTTCGAGAAATAACTGCTGAGTGCTACATTCCACTACTAAAGCTAATCAAACATCACAAGGACTGCAAGTTTTCACTAAACACTCCGTTGAGTCTGCTTGAACAAATGGATAAATATGGCTATACGGTTTGGCTAGAGGATTTACGCAAACTAGTTGAGTCCGGTCAAGTCGAGCTCGTAGGGTCAGCAGCATATCATCCACTGCTTACAAAAGTACCGAAAGAAATAATTGAGCAAGAAATAATATTAAATGAATATGCTCTTGGCTATTACTTTGGAAAAAAACAGGGGCTGGAAGGTGAGCCGGCTATTTTACTAAACGCACTACCTGGTTTCTTTCCACCTGAACTTGCTGTAAGTACAGATGTGCTAACTGTGCTAGAAAGTTTGTCATATAATTGGGTGGTCGTCGATCCATCGGTATTTGAAGACAAAAAAGAAACTGATAACTGTGCTTTTACTATAAATAATTATTCACTTAAATTAATAACAAGAGACATTAAGCTATGCGATTATTTTGCATTTAAAAGAGACGAAGATATAACTAATATACCTTTAAATCAAAATAAACATTCTTTAGTCGTCCTTGATGCTGAAACATTTGGACATCACAATAAGAAGGGGATTAATCTATTATATAACACGCTTAGTAAACTTATAGCCGACAAAAATGCACCAATACACATAAATAGTATGTTAAACACCACTGAGCACGCAAACATTACCACTATTAGTGAGTCTACGTGGGCACATAGTAAGCAAGAAAGTGTTAATAATGACATTTATCACTTATGGAATGCAAAGACATCGCTAACAAACAAAATACAATGGGAAATGTTCGAATATGTTCTAAGTAATGTTAAAGTAAGTTATATACCCACTAGTAATCCAGACTTAGCTAATATTAAGCTCTGGGATGAAGGAGAGGTATTAGGAACAATAGAAGACAATAATAGTAAACTTAATGTTGTAAAGTTGCTTTTACTACATAAATGCTTGTCAAGCGATCAATTTTGGTGGGCATCTGGAGAAGAGGTTGTTAAAGGTCAAATGCTGATAAGTGATTACATGCTGTCAGCTGCAAACAGCCAGTATAAAAAGCTAGCATCTGTGTTTGGCTCGCAGGTATTTACTGCAAAAATTTTGGAGTATATTTTAAATATTGAAACAACTTTTAAAGAAATGAAAAGGTGAGAATAATACCGTTATTACATTTTTATCAGCCGCAGTATCAATTTGATGACATTTTGGAACGCGTTGTAAAAGAGACATACTCTCCAATTTTGTCCTATATGTTAAAAAATAATAAATCTAGGATTGTAGTTAACATTTCTGGTGTGCTTACAAATTTGTTGGCTAGCAGAGGGTATAGTGACATTTTGGATATGATGCTGAAGCTTACTAAAAATAAGCAGATTGAGCTTGTGGGTTCGGCAATGTACCATCCCATTTTGCCTTTATTACCAGATGCCGAAATTCATAGACAGATAATGTTAAATGAGGAAGCCAACAGAACATATTTTGGATCCCTGTATAGACCTAGTGGCTTTTTCGCCCCTGAAATGGCAGTTAGTCCTGAACTAGCTACTTTGCTTCTAGCTGGTGAATACAAGTGGCTAGCCGCTCCATCAATGGCACATCCGCATGGTCAGGCGCAGACAGATGTTGTGTACAAATATGAAAATACCGGCGGGTATGTTTTCTTTCGAAACCAAACAATAAGTCATTTGTTGTTAAACGCCTCAGTTCGTACTGTATCGGCAATGTTGGCTGAAACGCGCGATTTGCGCACAAAAGACAAATACTGGTTTGTTGTGATGGATGCAGAAACATTTGGACACCATAGAGTAGGGCATGAAAAACTGTTGTTTGAGATGTGGGAATCGCCGGAGTTAGAAATAATGACAGTACAAGACTTTTTGCAAGACTTAAATTTGCCTATTGTTAAGACCGGTATTAGAGCAAGCACGTGGACAAATGAAGAGCAGGATTTCTGGCTTGACCAAGAAAAAACCAAGCCAACAGCTGACAGGTCTTTTATTCTGTGGCATGACCCGGAAAACCCAATTCATAAACTGCAATGGGAATTACTAAATTTTGTAATTTCGCAAGTTACCAATCACCCCGGTAAAGATACAAAAAACTGGCAGCTCGCTAGGGAAGCGCTTGATATGGCTGTTGCATCTGATCAATTCTGGTGGGCCAGTGCAAAGCCGTGGTGGAGTTTGGAAATGATAGAATTCGGCGCCTTTTCGCTTAGAAATATAGTGCTTAATTTGACCACTGACGAGTCCGCAACAACCAAAGTAAAACAGCTATATGACCAAATTTTGGCTAAGGCGTTTGAATGGCAGCGAACGGGGTACATTAGGAAAATGCATCTTGATAAATCAACAACATACATGGGTAAACCATTTAAGGAAAGAGCGCCTAATGAATGGTATAACCAAGTTATTCTAGAACTTGAAAAGGAAATGACTGACGCGGCGGCAGTTCAGGATTTTGAACGAGCAGTGAAATGGCGCGATGCTGTCGAGAAGATAAGTTTAGGAACGGATATTCACGATATAACACATGTGATTGATGAATTTTGGCTTGGTAGAAACTATGCATGGGCAGAACCCAAGGTTAAGCCATTCTTAGAACACACTTGGGAGGAGTTTTCGCCATTCGCCAAAGAGCACTTTCTAGGTGCCCGGACAAAAGAGGAATTTGAGGAATGGCAAAAAAGTAAGTATCATAAATAGGATGAAGGTATTATTTGTAACGTCGGAGGCAGCGCCGATTAAAAAATATGGTGGCTTAGGCGACTATTCAGGAGCATTACCAAAAGCATTAGGGACATTAGGTGTGAACGCGGACGTAATGTTACCTTTCTACGACGATATTGCTGTTCAAAACCTTAAAATATTCAAGAACCTAGACCTACTGGTCCCATTTAACAACACAACCTATCCGGTTGAAATTCACAAAACAAAGTTACCGGATTCTGATGTAGATGTATTACTCGTTAAATTGTTTGAAAAATTTACCCCCGAAACTGAATATTTCTCATTTTTTGATAGGTGTGTAGTTGAATATATAAAATCGCAATACAACACATACGATATTGTTCACTGCAACGACTGGCATACCGGTTTTGTAACGCATTTACTGCAGGATGAGCTTGGCGCTGAGCGCCCGAAAACTTTAATCACAATTCACAACTTAGGGTTTCAGGGTGTTGCGGATCCAACTTTAGTAAAAGAGCTGGGCTTTGCCCCCGGCGACCATCCGTTGATTGATTGGGACATTGCAGATGGTAACGTTAATATGTTGCTTCAGGCTATTACCTCAAGTGATTTTATTAGCACAGTCTCGGAGTCGTATGCTAAAGAGGTGCTCACTCCCGAGTTCGGGTATGACTTGTACGAGGTCTTAACTGCCAGAAAAGATAGATTCGTTGGTATTTTAAATGGTGTTGATTATTCAACACTACCTAGATCATATGATGCGACAAATTGGCAACAGGCTAAAAAAGACGCAAAGCAAAAAATGCAGACTAGTTTGGGATTACCGGTAAGTACTGTACCTGTGTTTTCATTTGTATCACGTATTGATCCAAATCAAAAGGGGCTTGAATTGTTGCTAGCCGCCCTCCCATATATAAAAGAGCAGGGTGCGCAGTTTGTGTTGCTTGGCACCGGCGCGCACGACTGGGAGCAAAAATTTGTTGCGGCGGCACAGGAACAGCTTAGTATAAACATTAAGTTTGATTCTCAGCTGGCACTTGATATTTACGCCGGCAGTGATTTTTTCTTTGTGCCATCAAAATATGAGCCGTGTGGGCTGACCCAGATGATTTCAATGTGGTATGGTACGTTGCCAATTGTGCACAATGTTGGTGGGTTAAAAGATACAGTTAGAGATCATGAGAACGGTTTTACCTTTGAAGATTACTCCACCGATGCACTTACGCAGGCAATAAAAAGCGCGTTAAATGTGTATACCGATCCTACTAAGTATCAGGCAATGGTTAATAATGCTTTAGGCGAGGATTTTGGGTGGGCGCAGAGTGCCTTGAAGTATAAAAATTTATATGCCAAAATGCTTTCATCCTAGAATATTCTAATGTCTACTACTGCCCAGCCCCAACCAAATAGCCAGCAAACTGAGCCGGAACACGGTTATTTTTTGTTTGATGCACTAACAGGGGATCCCACAATTTCTGCAACTAAACGTGCGAAAAGACCCGACCAGACAAATGCGGTCTCAACAATTAATCCGGTAGCCAAAACCACTGCGGCAAAAATAAATCCATTTGAAAAAGGGAATGAGCATTTAACTCCGCCCACACTTTATCAGGATGCTGACGATTGGAACGTGCGGGTGTGTCAAAATAAATATCCGTTACTTGAGCACCACGAGGTTATTATTCATTCGCCGTTTGCCGATAAAGACATTGAGGATCTGCCACACGACCACAATGTAAAAATAATTAGGGCATATCTAAATAGAGTAATGTTTCACAACTCTGCCGGGCGGGAAATAATACTGTTTAATAACCGTGGTGGCAAAGCTGGTGCATCTCTTGTGCACCCGCATTCACAAATTGTGGCAGCGGCGGGGTTTCCGGGGGAGCTTGAAAAAGAAAAGGAATACGCTTTGCACTATTATAACGAGCACGGCAGTTCATACTGGACCGACGATATTCAAAAAATGCACGATGAGGGTGACAAAAGATTGGTACTTGAGTCTCCGCACTTTGTGTTATATGTACCAACAGCGTGTAGGTGGAGCTATGAGCTGCGGCTATTGCCAAAAAAACAACGCCCAAACTTTGGGTTTATCGAAGAACCCGAGATTCAGGATTTTGCGTGTATGCTTAAAAAATCACTAATTGCATACAATATTTTGTTTGATCGTCCTGATAGAAACTTTTGGATTCACTCTATGCGTTACGATCCTTATCACTGGCATGTGGGCTTTTTGCCTCATCTTAAAGTATTCGGCGCGCTAGAACTTGGTGCGGGGATTTGGGTTAGCGACAAAGCCACGCCCGAGGACGCGGCTTTTGAGCTAAGAGGGGCTATAAAAAACGCAAACTGCGAACACTCGCGTGTTACCTAGATAACTTACTTAAGCTCAACTTTAGCGCCTGCTTCTTCAAGTTTAGCTTTTGCCGCTTCTGCGTCCTCTTTTTTAGCACCCTCAAGAAGAGTTTTTGGTGCTGATTCTACAAGATTTTTTGCGTCAACCAAGCCTAAAGCCTGATTAATCTCACGCACTGCCTTAATAACGCCGATTTTGTTGTCACCTGCACTTGCAAGTACCACGTCAAATTCGGTTTTTTCTTCAGCATCTGCGGCTTCTGGTGCGGTTCCTGCTGGCATTGCGCCCATCATTACGGGTGCAGCAGCGGAAACTCCAAATTTTTCTTCGAGAGCTGAAACTAAGTCATTTAGTTCAAGAACTGTCATATTTTCAACGAGTTCCATCACTTTTTCTGCGTCTTTGCTTAATTTATTGTCTGCCATTACTGCGCCACCTCCTTTTTAGTTGCAATTTCAGAAAGCACACTCACAAAATTCCTCTTTGTACCGGTTAAAACGCCCACAAAACCGGTAATAGGAGATTTCATACTGATAACAATCTTGGTTAATAATTCCTCTTTTGACGGTAGGGTGCTAAGGATTTTTAGCTGATCGCCGGATACAACCTGGCCATCAATAATGCCCGCTCTGATTTCGGGTAATTCGTTTTTCTTTGAAAAGTCGAAAACGGTCTTTATTCCGGCAATTGCGTCGGTAAGTGAAAAAATAGTAAGTGTAGGTCCGGTTAGGTCGGTGAGTTTAGTGTTAATCTCTTCACCTAGTGCGCGCTTAAGCAAGGTGTTTTTTGCAATTACTGCAAGCGCGCCTACCTCCTTAAGATTTTGCCTTAGTTCAGTAAGCTGTGTTGCACTTAGCCCGTGATAGTGTGTAAAAATCACAGCTTTAGCATCTGCGACATTTTTAGATAACTCTTCTACTAATTCTTGTTTTTTTATATCTGCCATTTTATATGTGTGAGGAATAGAGAACCGACCTAGTACAGTGTGTGGTTTCGCTATAACCTCGGCAAGATTTTTATGCTACGCATCTTTATGCATCTTATTGCGTAGCCCTTGCTGTCTTTGGTTAAAGACACCATCAGTTTACCTTTTTTATATCCGGTGTCAAGTTATTCTTCCGGCGTGGTTTCGGGCTCAGTCACAGTAGGCGTATCCTCTTCTATAAGCTCTTCAACTACTTCTTCTGTTACGGGTAAAATCTCTTGACCTTCGGCTGCTTCAAGTTCACCGGGTTCAGTGAGCGGACCCTGAGTTGATGCTCCTGCAACGTCGGGTTGTTCAAGGTCGGTAATTGTTGGTTTTGCTTGTGCCTGTGCTTGCTGCTCACTTAAGAGGGTAGCAACTGCACCCAGTTCTTCGTCAACTCTCTGAATATCAGCTGACTCGGCGGGCAAAAGCCTCTTTGTGAGTTCAAGTTCTCTTTGTGCAAGTTCATAGTTCTGCAAATTCTTTAGTGCCATAGCCAAGTTGTAATGTGCGTTTGCGTAGTCAGACTTAAGATTTGTCGCCTGCCTAAAGAAATTTGCCGCCGTCAGGTAGTCCTGATTATTGTAATAAATTCCACCAATTGCCAATCTTAACCTTGGGTTTGCCGGATCAAGCTGAATCGCGTTGTTATAGGCCGACAACGTCCAGTTGTTTGCATCTTGGGCTAGACCAAGAAGTGCTTGCCCAAGCTGCGCGCGAATTTCCCAGTTAATAACATCAAGCGGGTTAAGTGCTTCAGTTGCAAGCCGTGATTCTCTGATAGCCTGTGAGATTAAGGTTTGAATTGTTGGCAAATCAGCTTCACTCGCACCTTCTCGATTTGCGAGTGCGCCGGCCAATGCTAGATTAGTTTGCGCATAAGCAATATGATACCTTGGCATACGCGGGTTTTGTGCAATGGCTTTTCTTTGGTAGTCATAAGCTTCAAGTCCGTTTCGGTTTGCCAAAGCGACAATCGACTTTCTAAAGTTGTATTCACCTGAGTACAGCACGTAGGCATAGTAGCCCATAAGTATCACAAAGACTGCCAGCGGAACCGACACCAGATACTGTAGTACCTCTTTTTGTGACTCGGCCCCAAGAGATGAAAGCGTTAATCTAACTTTTTGCACCTTGCTTACATAATTGTCCTGCGCCAAATCCATGATCAGCAGTGCAACAAAAAGAGCCAGAGTAAAGACAAGCGCAATGTTCGCATACGTTAGAAAAAATGTTGCAAGCAATACAAATATCCCGATAAGTAAAGTTTCACGCGCACCGTCTTGTGTACGGTGCTTACTTGCAAGTAAGCCCAGTCTAACAGTGCTGACAAAAAGGTATAGAAAAGCAACTGCACCAATGATTCCAACTGTACCAAGTATGTTAAACAACTCATTTGAAGGTTTGTCGAACCTTAAGTTCCATGAGTCAGTTGCATTTAGTGATAATGGTTTGTATCGAGACATGTTGAGATAAAAAGTTGACGGGCCGGTTCCAAGTAAAGGAAACTCTGTGATGGAGTTAGATGATACAAGCCATGATTGCGTGGTTGTTAGTTTTGGTGCTTGTGTAAAGTTGGCATTTACAACCAATTCTTTCACGCTGGGGAGCATGAGAGATGCTGCTACCGCAAGTCCAACACCCGCAACAAGTGTTAAAAATACTTTATTTGCCTTTATGTTTGTAAGCGGCACAACCATAAACAGTGCAACAACTCCAAGCCCAAAAATAATCCAGCTCACGTAACTTCCTATACCAAATAAAGCAACAACAATTAAGTTAATGATTGCGGTTTGGGCCAGCACAAATTTGGAGGGGGTGCTTTTGGCGTATGCAAGCTGCGCCAGCGCAAGAACAGTGGCAAGGGATGCAAGTACGGCAATAGTAATTACCGAACCTGTGGGATTAAATGACAACAGCGCAAATTCTGGCCGTGAGGTAAAAAATAACCCAAAGTAGCTAAAAAGAGCAACTAGTGAGGCTATGGTTACGCCAAAAATAAAGAATGCTACCGCTTTAGTAATTGTACTTTTTGCTGAGGCATTGCAAGATACAACATAAAAAAATGCAACAAAAACCGCAAGCGAAAAAATACTTGGAAACCATCTGCCAAAGCTTCCGTAAACACTTGAGATTACGTGGGTTGAAAAAATTGTAGACAATACCACAACAGCAACCAGCAACCAAATCGGGATGTTTAGCGGCGATTTTATGACCTCAACCTTTTTTGCAATGAGCATCTTTACAATCCACAAGATAACCATAAGGAGTGTTGCAACCGTTATTAATATGAGTTTGTTGAATTCGTAAAATTCTGAGGTTATGGGGAGAAAAAATACAGGAACTAAAAATGCGAGTCCAACTACAATCAAATTAAAAAATGAGTCTATACGTTTTATGCGGGCATCCATGTACTAAGCATAAACAGACCATGCACACCTTGTCAAGCATTTGCCAAAATCTGGCTTCCCGTGATGAGAAATGTGCCTATAAAGCTTGTGAAAACAACATCGCTTGCCTTTGCAAATCGCAGATGCAATACTTAGAGTATGAAATTGCTGTCCGGTTCAATTTTTACTTTTTTTGCCTTGTTAATCGCCATAGGAGGTTTTAGTGTTCATGCACAAGATGCTGGATTTGCAACAAACGATTTGGCAATAGAAGTCGAACTTGATTCCCCCGAGGCTCAGCCCGGACATATTATAAGTTTTATAGACGGTAAGTACGTTTTGAGCAATATTCCATACGATGAGGATGCGTTTGGTGTTGTGGTTCAAAACTCTGTAGTATCCATAGGCGATTTGGCAATTGACAGCCCATATCTGGTAGCAACCGGCGGTGAGGCGTCAGTAAAGGTTACCGCAAAGGATGGCAATATTGCGATTGGGGACTTTGTAACCACTTCTGACATTCCCGGAGTGGGCACAAAAGCCGACATTAGCGGGCAGATCTTTGGTGTAGCACTAGAAGCCTTTGAGCCCGCAAATCCCGCTGATACAGGCGAGATACTGTTATATATTAATCCCCGTTCTGTAGTGCTAACAGATTCGGTCAGACTTAATTTGACTGAACTTATGAAGTCTGGGTTTAAGGTGCCGTTTCTAACACCTCTGACCTCACTTAGATATATTTTGGCAGCGCTTGTAGTTTTAGTCTCATTTTTTCTCGGATTTTTCTCGTTTAGCCGAATATCGTCTCACAGCATTGAGGCTCTCGGTAGAAATCCCTTAGCAGGCAAGTTAATCAGGTCATCAATTTTGCTGAACTTTGGGCTGACAATTTTAATAATTGCTGTAGGATTAATAATAGCGTATTTAATTCTGACTTTATGATATGCACATACTAAACCTGTCCACCTTATACATAATTTTTTTAAACGTGCTAGTGCTTGGGATTTTAGTTTTGGTCGTATACGCACTTTACAAGCTATTAAAAGTCGATAATCAGGAAGCATACGAACTGGCGAGGGAACGCGCATTTGCAAAAGCTGCGGCAGTTATGGAAAATGCCCAGGCCAAATCGCTAAAGATCATTAGGCATGCCAATAAAAACGCCCAAAAAGTATTAACAGACGCGCATTTACTTACAGATGATGTGAGAAAAGAGCTTGAGGAGCAGATCGAAGCAGTTTCTCGCGGCCAAGCCGATGCGCTAAAAGCAATGTCCGCGCAGGTATTTACAAAGTATGTAACAAGTATGGAGGCGGAGAGTGCTAGAAACATTGAAGAATTTCGGCACACGCTTGAGCATGAGACGCTAGAGTCAGAAAAACAGATTGAGGAACGAGTTCAGGCCGAATATGCGAAAGTAGCTGCAGAGATCGAAGAGTACAAACAGGCGGAGCTAAGAAAACTGGACTCTGAAATAGAAGCTAGGGTGACGCAAATCGCCAAGGATGTGCTTGGCAAAGCCACCGTTGATATTAAGCAGGCCGATGTATTGGAAGCCTTGGAGGAGGCAAAAAGAGAGGGTTTTTTTGAGAAAGTGTGAACTTTTTAACGCGCACTGATGTTAATACTTTTTTGCTTGAACTCGAAAAGTTCTCACAAGCCTTGTATAGACCAAAGCTAAATGCAGATTTTTCGCTTGATACTAAATTTGCCAGTCAGCTAGATGATTATGCACATTTGCTTGAGCACAAAGGCTACACGGAGCTTGAAAAAGTAGAATATGAACTATTTATAAAGAAAGTTAAGGATGAAGTAGACAAGCTTCAGTTTATTGAACTGACGTTGTCTTTTGACCCTGATGAACCATTTGTACACAAACTGGGCAGGTGGGTATCAGAAAATGTAGACACAGCTGTGCTGCTAGATTTAAAAACGGATCCAAAAATTTTAGGTGGGGTGCAAATCGGGTACAAAGGCTTTTACAAAGATCTAAGCGCATTAAGAAAATTTGATAATTATTATGAACGAAACATTCAGCAAATATCTCAATAGTGCAGAGGAATTAGGGTATGTAAAGGCGGCCGACTTACCACTTGTATATTTAAGTGGCTTACCATATGCCAAGCCGCAGGAACTGGTTATGTTTGAAACCGGAGCTTTTGGGCAGGTGTTGTCGTTAAGGCCTGATACAGTTGAGGTACTAATGATGTCCAATGACCACCTTACTTTGGGTTCAAGGGTGGTTAGGTTAAACTCTGAAGCCGCAGTTGAAGTGGGGGAGCACCAGTTGGGAAGAGTAATTGATCCATTTGGGTTACCACTGTATAGGTCACAGTCGGGTGCCGCTGAAAAATCTGAAACCCGGCCAATTGACGCAGAGGCACTTCCGATTGCACAACGCAGGCAAATAAAAGATTCGTTTTTTTCGGGTGTTGCGGTTGTTGATTTAATGGTGCCGCTTGGGCAGGGGCAACGTCAATTACTCATTGGTGATAGGCAGACCGGAAAAAGCTCATTTGCACAACAAGTTATGCTTAATCAAGCACAGCTTGGGACAATATGTATATATGCGTGCATTGGTAAAAAGAAAGCAGATATTAAAAATGCCGAGGAATTTTTTACCACAAAAAATGTGCTAAAAAACATAATAATTGTTGCATCAAGTGCAGATGATCCGCTTGGAGTAATTTATACAACACCGTATGCCGCTATGACAATTGCTGAATACTTTCGAGATCAGGGTAAAAATGTACTGCTGGTTCTTGATGATATGACGACACATGCCGCTTTTTATAGACAAATATCTTTATTAGCAAAAAGATTCCCGGGCAGAAATTCTTATCCTGGGGATATTTTTTATGTGCATTCAAAATTACTTGAGCGTGCCGGTAGTTTTACCCGCGGGAGTATTACATGTCTGCCAATTGTTAATACCACCGAAAGTGACATTTCAGGTTATATACAGACAAATTTAATGTCAATGACTGACGGACATGTATTCTTCGATCGAGATTTATTTTACAGCGGGCAGCGGCCTGCCATAAATACTTATTTGTCTGTTACTAGGGTTGGCAGACAAACACAGACTCCGCTACGACGTGCAATAAGCAGAGAGTTAAGCAGTTTTTTCGGTTTGTATAAGCGTACGCAAAATTTTGTACATTTTGGCGCAGAACTTAACGAGGGTATAAAGTCAACCCTGCAAACTGGTGACAGAATTCTTACACTCTTTAGACAAACTGCCGATAGTGTTGTTGATCTTGACTTACAAATTACATTATTTTGCATAATTTGGAGTGGTAACTGGAACAACAAGAGCGACGAAGAGCTTCGAGCGTTAATTAACAAAGTGCGTGATAATTTTGCGTCTAAACAGGAGTTTAGGAACATGATGCGCGGACTAATAGATACCGCTGAAGACTTTAATGTTTTACTCAGAAATTTCATGCAAAAATTTGCAGCTAACCAGGAGTACTTCACATGACAGACCTAGAAAGAGAAGTAACAGATTTAGAATACCTTAGAAACGTGGTTGCCTCGTATCAGGAAATTGCGGCCCTTAGAATGAGGCGAGTAAAAAAATCAGTCTTGCAGAACAGAATTTATATGACAGGTCTTGAAGAAGTATACAAAAATCTCAAACAGTCGTACAAAAAAGAATTTGCAAGGCTCTCCAAAAAAAGAAAACAAAAAGGTGCGCTAGAAGTCAGAAAGACAAACGGCCGGACCGTATGCGTATATTTATCAGCTAACACCGGACTGTATGGCAGTATTGTTGTGGATACCTTTTATGACTTTTTGGAGCAGGTACGCGCCCAAGATTTTGATGTTGCGATAGTTGGGAGAATAGGAAAAGGATTATACGATGCGGTTGGGCTAAAAAATAAAATGCACTATTTTGATATGTCGGATTCTGCTGAAGATATCGAAAACAAGACAGCACTTTGGCAGTTTCTTGTGCAATACGAGAAGATAATTGTATTTCATGGTCAATTTAAAAACATTCTGGTGCAAAAACCCGAACGAGCATTTATTTCAGGCGATACTTTTTTAGAACTTGATACCGCTGATGATGCGCAAGAACTAAAAAAAGCCGAAAAATTTATATTCGAGCCTGATTTACAGCAAACACTTTTGTTTTTTGAAAAGAGGATACTTTCTTCTGTGTTTGAGCACTCGTTACACGAGTCAAGTTTAAGTAAATATGCTTCCAGAATGATTAGCTTAGATACAGCTACAGATCAGATTGACAAACGTGCGAGCACTCTGCACATAAAAAGCCAAAAAACAAAGCACAAAATACTAAACAACAAGCAAATGACAACATTAGTGAGTATGCACGGAAGGATTCAACATGGCTGATGACAGTGCCCAAAAGCTAGTACAAACTCCCGGTACGATTACAGCAATCAGTGGCTTTATGGTTGAAGTTCACTACACGGGAGATACCAAGCCAAAGCAGTACGATCTGCTTGTGGTGCAAGAAAACACAGCATTAAAATTACTAGTGCACAAAAGTATAGATTTTGACAAATTTATATGCGTTAGTCTAACCAACCCAAAATACCTAAATAGGGGAGCAAGTGTAATAAACACACAAGAAACGCTTACTATTCCAGTAGGACAAAATGTACTAAACAGAGTAATAAATGTGTTTGGTGACCCCGTTGATGGGCAAGGCGAGGTGTCACAAGATGTCAAACGAGGAATATTTGAATATAAGCATGATTTTGAGGCGGTGGTATCAAAGAAAGAACTTTTGGAAACCGGAATTAAGGTTGTTGATCTTTTCACCCCATTGGCAAAGGGAGGAAAAACCGGACTTTTTGGCGGAGCCGGAGTTGGAAAGACCATTTTATTAAATGAGATTATGCATAACATTATTAACAAAGACCGGGAAAAAACCGTATCGGTTTTTGCAGGTATCGGCGAACGTACTAGAGAAGGGCAAGAAATGCACGAAAGTCTAAAGGAAACCGGCATTATGCCTAATGTGTCGCTGGTATATGGTTCGATGGCTGATAACCCATCTCAAAGATTTTTTAGTGCGTTTAGTGCGGTGCGGGTTGCAGAGTATTTTAGAGATGAACTAGCGAAAAATGTATTATTTTTTGCCGAC
>CAYXGU010000014.1:0-17269 GCA_964464645.1 uncultured Candidatus Saccharibacteria bacterium | reverse complement strand
TTCGGGCGGTGAAAAAAAACGCATGGAAATGTTGCAAATGTTAATTTTGGAACCAAAACTTGCCATCTTAGATGAAACCGATAGTGGTCTTGATATTGATGCGCTCAAGATTGTAGCCAAAGCTGTAAATGCCCTAAAAGAACACACAAAAATGTCGGTACTAATTATTACTCATTACAGCCGAATACTTGGGTATATAAGCGTAGATAAGGTACATATCTTGCAAAAAGGGAAAATAGTCGAAGAAGGCGGGTCAGACTTAGCTCATAGGTTGGAAGAAAAAGGCTATGCCCCGTTTGGAGAATAGGCCAAAGATTTATGCCAAATACGCAAAACATTCAGGTAAATGCAAACTACAAGTCCAAGTATGGCTTTAGCGTGCCCGAGGAGTATGTTTTTAAGGCAAAAAGAGGTCTAAACGAAGACATAGTTGCGCAAATTTCCGACAAAAAAAACGAACCGGCGTGGATGAAGGCTTTTAGGCTAAAAGCGTACGAGATATTTAAAGAAAAAGATATGCCCACCTGGGGAGGGGATTTAAGTGGTATTGATTTTGACAACATTTACTACTACCTAAAGCCACTCGCGCAAGAAGAGCACAGCTGGGACGATGTACCGCAGGATATGAAAGACACTTTTGAAAAGCTGGGCATTCCCGAAGCCGAACGCAAGCACTTGGCCGGCGTAAAAGCCCAATTTGACTCTGAGGTAATTTATGGCTCACTTATGGAAGAACTAGAAGAGCAGGGTGTTATTTTCTTAGGCACAGACGAAGCGTTAAAAAAATTTCCCGCATACTTTGAAGAATATTTTGGCACAATTATTCCCCCAAACGATAACAAATTTGCAGCGCTAAACAGCGCAGTATGGTCGGGCGGGTCATTTGTGTACATTCCAAAAGGTGTGCATGTTAAAAGACCGTTGCAAGCCTATTTTAGAATAAATGCCATGAACATGGGCCAGTTTGAACGCACACTGATTATTGCCGATGAGGGTAGCTATGCATCGTATGTTGAAGGCTGTACCGCACCGGTGTACTCAAAAGATTCCTTGCATGCGGCAGTTGTTGAAGTGATTGTTAAGCCAAATGCGCGCTTTAGGTATACCACGATTCAAAACTGGTCTAATGATGTGTACAACTTGGTCACAAAGCGCGCACGCGTTGAGCAAAACGCGGTTATGGAGTGGGTTGACGGTAATTTGGGGTCAAAATTAACCATGAAGTATCCCAGCTGTTACCTGGTTGGCGAAGGCTCACATGGTGAAGTGCTGTCAATTGCATACGCAGGCGAACATCAGCACCAAGATGCGGGGGCAAAAATGATTCACATTGCGCCAAACACCAGCTCAACCATTATTTCCAAGTCGGTAAGTGCTCAAGGCGGGAGAACAAGCTACCGCGGGCTTGTTACCGTGACACCGTCTGCTACAAACGCCAAAAGCAGAGTTGAATGCGATGCGCTAATTTTAGATTCAGACTCGGTATCCGACACGTATCCGACAATGAAAATCAACGAAAGCTCGGCCCAGATTGAGCACGAGGCAACCGTAAGCAAAATCGGCGAAGAAAAGCTTTTTTACCTTATGAGCCGCGGTCTAACCGAAGTCGAGGCAATGGGCCTGATTGTGTCGGGCTTTATTGAACCAATAGTCAAAGAGTTACCGCTAGAGTATGCGGTTGAGTTAAACAGGCTTATTGAGCTTGAAATGGAAGGTAGTGTTGGCTAAAAAGGCTAAAACTATGCACACACAACTGGTAAAACTCACTCCTAATAATGCCCATCCCAAACTTTCGGTTACCCAAGACACGCAGTACGTATTGGACATAGCGGAAGGGGGCTATGAGGTGGATTTGGTGTTCACAACCCCCGGAGTCACTGCCGAGCTTATCGGGGTGTACGCCCTCAAAGACACCCAAAGCCTAAACTTAACAACGCGGGCTATTCACAAAGTGCCACACACGTCTTGCGTTACCAAACTAAAAGGCGTGCTATATGATACTTCGGTATCTGAGTACATCGGCAAGATCGAAATCCAGAAAAAAGCGCAGCACACAAGCTCTTTCTTAGAAGACAATGTATTAGTGCTTGGCATCGGCACCAAAAATCGCTCAGATCCTATTTTGGAGATTCACGCAGACGACGTAAAGGCGTCGCACGGCGCAACAACTGGTAGAATAAACAAGGACCAAATTTATTATTTGCAGTCACGCGGGTTGTCCAAACAGGAAGCCGAAGACTTTATTGTCGAGGGCTTTTTTGAGAGTTTGCTGACGCAGATAAAAGATGTCGCTATCCGAAAGGAAGTTCAGGCTAAGCTAAGATGATAGACACCAAAGAACTTAAAAAAGATTTCCCAATCTTAAGCCCCATTTTGTACGGGCGGGAGTACATCTATCTTGACAACGCCGCAACAACGCAAAAACCAAAGGCAGTTATTGATGCGATCAGCGAGTTTTACTCTCGGCATAATGCGAGTGTTGGGCGAAGCTCGCATTTTTTGGCAGATGTAGCTACAGATAAGTATGATGAAGCGCGCGCTACAGTTGCACAGTTTTTGAATGTACCGGCAACCGAAATAGTGTTTACGAAAAATGCTACCGAAGCACTAAATATGGTTGCATTTGGATTTGGCAGTGTGGTTGTTAGTGCCGGAGATACTATTTTAACAACCTCATCCGGGCATAACAGTAGTCTGTTACCATGGCTTGCCCTTGCCGAAAGCAAACAAGCCCATATTGAGTACCTAGAGGTTTCGAAAACCGGCGAATTGGCTACTAATTGGGCGGACAAGCTTAAAACCGGGGTAAAAGTTGTGTTGCTTGAACATGTATCAAATGTGTTGGGGAGCATTTTACCGCTTGAAGAGTTGTGCAGAAAAGCACACGATATTGGCGCGGTAGTGGTTGTTGACGGGTCGCAGGCAGTAGGGCACGTTGGTGTGCTTGACTTAACAAGTTTGGGGTGTGATTTTTATGCGTTTTCAGGTCATAAGCTGTATGGTCCGCTTGGGATCGGTGTGTTGTGGGCAAAAAGTGCACACTTAGCCAAAATGGAACCGATTATGTTTGGTGGGGGAACTGTTAAAAATCTAACTGTAGAAGGCATTACCTTAAGAGACATTCCTGAACGCTTTGAGGCCGGCACGCCAAATACTGCCGGTGCAGTTGGCTTGGCGGCCGCCATTAAATATTTGAGTACTATAGGTATTCAGGAAATTTACGACCATGAACACATAGTAACCACTTATGCATACACCGAATTGGCAAAATTAGCCAAAGTGGAACTATTAGGTCCCAGTAATCCCGATAACAGAGCTAGTTTGGTGTCGTTTTTGGTTGGTGGTGTGCATTCACACGATATAGGTAGTATTTTAAACACCGAAAACATTGCGGTAAGATCGGGCATGCATTGTTCATTAAAGCTTTATGACAGTTTAAAACTTCCGGCGTCAACCCGGGCGAGTTTTGCACTTTATAATGACAAACACGATGTTGATTGCTTAGTTGAAGGTGTAAAGAAAGCGTTACAGGTGCTGACGTAAAAAATAAAAATATGGATAATACTTATTTACGCGACGAACTGCTTGAAATATACAAAGATCCCGCAAACAGGGGGAGTATGGCTGATCCGAGCGTAAGTGTGGAGGAGCAAAATCCGTTGTGCGGTGATGTTGTAACCCTGCAGCTTAAAATAACTGATGGCGCAATTACTGACGCAAAGTTTGACGGTAATGCTTGTGCGGTGAGCTTAATTTCATCGGCACTTGTTACCGAAGACCTGATTGGTAAACCGGTGACTTACGCCGAAAACCTTACGAAAGAACACGTGTTAAAGTTAATTGGTGTGGAACTCACGACCAGCAGGGTAAAGTGTGCGACCCTTGTACTTGAGGCACTAAAAAAGGCACTAGCAACTTATGACCACTAAATCACCTAAAAAATCGGAGGCAAAGCTTAAAATCACGCGTGAGACCAACATAGCCGACATTGTGTTTAGATACCCTGATACCGAGGAAATACTTACGGATTTTGGGCTACATTGTGCCGGGTGTATTGCAAGCGGGTTTGACACTATTGAAACCGGCTCCAAAGTGCACAGTTTAACAGACGAAGATATTGACGAGTTGGTTGACCGGTTAAACGAGGTGGTTGAGCATGGCGAATAAGGCCGCTAAAAAGATTCATAAAGTAGTTGTGGTGCGCGAAGCCTGTATTGGTGCTGCAACCTGCCTTGTAATTGCCCCAAAAGCGTACAAACTTGACGAATCAAGTATTGCGGTTGTGCAAGAAGGTGCCGAAACGCTTGATGACGACTTGTTGTTAATGTCAGCGCAATCGTGCCCGACTGCTGCGATTTTACTGTTTGATGCCGAGGGCAAGCAGATTTTTCCGAAAAAAGAATAACCCAAAGTGCTAGAATACATACATGAATTACCAAATAACTTCAGACAATATTGAAATTTCCGAAAGTATGAAAGAGCTTGTGTACTTAAAAATGCAAAAGCTTGAGCGCAGGTGGGAAAGTGTGCACGAAGGGTCAAAAAGTGTGCGGGTTGTGTTAAATTCGGCACCCGACAAGACTTTTATGGTTAAAATTGAGGCTACAATTAATGGTGAGCCATATTTTACCGAAGAGGCGGGCTTCGAGCTGGAAACCGCCTTAGTTGACGCCGTAGAAGAACTTGATAGAATTTACCGCAAAGACAAGGACTACGACCAAAAACAACAATGGCAGCAAGCCAGAGAAGAAAAAACTGTTTCCGAAGATGATTTAGAGGTATAAACTCCACAAGGGTGATTAGCTCAGTTGGTAGAGCGCTCGTCTTTAGCGACGAGCAAAGCGAGTGCGTAAGATGAGTATAGATTTTGAAAATTAGATAACTTTTGGGTGATTAGCTCAGTTGGTAGAGCGCTCGTCTTATACACGAGTGGTCCCTGGTTCGAGCCCAGGATCACCCACCAGCCCGACGTTAACCACTAAGAACGGCGCGAAGCGACCTTAGAGCCCAGGATCACCCACCAAGGGAAAGTTATAAGGAATTAATAACGTTCGAGAGTTGTTTCAATGTGATAGTTCGAAGGTAGATCTAAGTCCTCGAATATTTCCTGTGCTGTTCTTTCGTATTCGGATATGCATTTTTCACTTTCCTCCTCAATGGTTTTACCAGTTGTATGATCTATCAGTGTTGAACTTACGCATAGTCCTCCATCTTCTGGGATTTTGCTTATCCAGAATCTATAAAATCCATCATTGGTTAAGTTGTGATTCCCAACAAACACCAGCTCTTTACTCAGCAAATCAAGATAGTAAAGCTGAGTGTTGGTGAGTAGGTAAACTCTATTGGATGTATTGTCGAGCATAAAACTCTCAACGTCTGCTGGCATCTTTTCTGGTGTTAAGTACTCAGTACTACTTTCGGCAAATGAGGCGCCCTTAATGTTTTTGTAGAGATTCTTACCACACCCATAGCTTGGAACGCTGCGATCCACTTCGTATTCAGAAAAGAGATATGTTTCATCCTCAGCGTAGTAGCCTATCGGCATGGTTTCAAATGTACCAAAATTAAGTTCTTCCCCGTAAGGTTCAAAGGCCTCGTAATCAAACAACCTTGTGGTTAAGCTGGATGCGCACCCGTCACCAAACGAAAGCGAAAACAGGGTCTTATCTCCTACATCAAGAATTCCAGGTGTGCTGTGGGACTCACTAGCATAATAAATGATTTCATCGCCCTCTAAATTATCCGGATCAATCTTAAATAGGAAGCCAATTGCTATATATGCATGTAGACTATATATGACATCATCTCTGAGGTTTGTGAGGGATTTTTCATATTCTAATGTAAAACTATCAAAATCTTCTGGCACATACCGCCGATTGTTTTCAGATGCGGAAAGATGATCAAAAACAATCCTTCTTAGCTTTTCATTGTCTAGAACTGTTATGGTCTCACCAGTGTCTAGATTTTTAGCGTACACACTATAATCGCTATAGTTTTCTGACAAATATATCAACCAATTATCTGCTCGAGCAACGTTGGTATAACCGTAACTGTCTTGGATTACTGTTACTTTTTCCTCTCCATCGTATAAAGTTACCTTTTCGTACTCATAAACTTTATTTGCTTTATCGCGTTTTTGTGAGTCTTGCGTTAAATCATTTTCAGGAGTCCTAACTACCACAGATTGGTTATTTGCTTTGTGATAGAGAAATCCAGCAACAGCGAACGCGGCTAGTACAAGAACAAAAAGCACAGCAATATGGGTAAATCCACGTTGAGTTTGTGAATTATTTTTAGGAAGGGGCATTCTATCTATAACTATACAAAACTTTTGAGTTTAGTACGACATGTAGTTTAAAGAATCACAAGCTCCATAGTTTCGGAACCGGGCTGCACCTCAATATACTCAAGATACTTTTCGGTAGTAGAAATACGTTTGTGTCCAACCACTTTTGACACTGTTTGTAAACTCACACCTTGCGAGAGATGATGTGCGATAAAAGTGTGGCGCAGATCGTTAACCTTAGCACCTTTAATACCGGCGGCTTTAAAGTACCTGTCAATTGTTGATCTAATATTTCGCACAAGCAGGGGATTTCCGGACTTTGTAATGAAAAGATACTTTGACCCTTCGATTTGCGGTCGTTCTTCTTCCATATAGCGGGTGATAGCTTCAACCGCAGCCTTGTTTAAAGGGACAGAACGTGCGTCTTTGCTTTGGCGTGATGGAATATACAAAGTACCTTCGGTAACCCCATCTTTGTTTTTAATAGTTAGGTGTTCAAGCTCTATAAGTGACAATTCCGAAATCGACAGCCCTGTTTGCAATAAAACCTCAATAATGGCATACGTTCTGGCATCGTCTTTGGCGGTGTCGCGTAGCGCACGGTATTCCATTTTGGTTAAAATACGTGGGGGCTGTGTCTCAACCTCAGGGTGTTTAAGTTGTAGTGCCACATTTGTATCGATGTAGCTCTTATCCTCTAGGTATTTAAAAAAGGTTCTGGTTGCATTTGTTTTTCTGGAGATAGTCTTGTTGGTTAAGCCGTTTTCGGTCATTTTATCCATAAAATCCTCCAAATCGTCTATTTCAACAGCTTGCACATCAACAACACCCTGCTTTTCAAGGTGGTCAATAAGTTGTTCTATATCTTTTTGATAAGCAATAACGGTAGCGCTGGATTTGCCCTCATTCTTGAGGAAATCAACGAATTCCGTGTGTGCTTTTTGTAGTTCCATCATAAACCTATAGCGTATATTAACCCTTTCTTTTAGACGTGTCAAATGGTAAATTAGTGATAATGCCAAAACTTACCGTTGCCCGCGGAAACCTTAAATACATAGCTTTTTCGGTGCTTTTTCTGTTTGCAAGTCTACACTTTGTGCGAACAACCTTTGGGATTGCTAAAAATAACCGCAGACTTCAAACTATTCACAGTGAAGTTGCCCAGCTAGAAAAAGAGCTCGAAATAGCCAAGAGCGAACTAGCATACCAACAAACCGATGCTTTTATCGAAGAGCAGGCGCGCAACAAACTTAATCTTGTAAAGCCAAATGAGCAGATTTTTGTCTTGAATCAAGATCTGGAGGCTGATTTTGCACAAAAGGTTATGGGGCTAAAAATAAGCCAAGAAGGTGAGGCGACAGAACCGGAAAAAAGTAACCTTAAACAGTGGTTTGATTTGATTTTATAGGTTTTGGGTGGTATGCTTTTTGAGCATTATCGCGGGGTGGAGGAATAGTACCTCGTCAGGCTCATAATCTGAAGGTCCCGGTGCAAATCCGGGCCCCGCAACCAATTAAGCTTCGTGTACATCTCTTCAAAAAGGAGGGCTGTGAGTACACAGGTCCTTTTTTCAGAGATAACCACTCAGCTAAATTATCTTCAGTTAGTCTTTATTCCATAACAATTTGATATAATTCCAGTGGCTGTAAGCCAACGTAGCTCAGGCGGTTAGAGCGGGCGTTTCATAAGCGCCAGGTCGCTGGTTCGAGTCCAGCCGTTGGCACCAAGATTAAGAACCAAGCGAGCGCAAGCTCGCGTATTCGAGTCCAGCCGTTGGCACCAGCTAGGAGAACCTCGCCGTAGGCGAGCTTCGAGTCCAGCCGTTGGCACCACCTAATTTGTAGTTTGGAAACTGTTGCAAAGGCCAAACTCCTATTTAGAAATTATAAGAATTTGGCCCAACTTATCAATTCTTCGGATAAAAGTACCTAAATCCTTGGATTGCGGCCTTTAAGCCATAGAACAGAATTAATATTGCTACCGCACCAAGTATTCCCCATACTCCAAATGCGACCAGCAAAAGCAGACAGCCAATGAATACAAGTCCGGTGTTGTACAGAAACTTATCGCGATCCAGAACTGACGCTATGAAGACAACACAACCAGCAGTGAGCGCTAAAATTGCCAAAACAAATGTCCAATTCGGGTAAAAATAGTGTGGTTGGAGCCATACCGGTATCGGCCGACCTGTCAATTCTAGAAAAATCCAATAAATTAACATCTATGATCTCCTTGGCAAGTGTTTTCTAGTTCCACGAGTATTTGCTAGGTGCATATTAACACATATGCATCATTTTTATTTATACTGTATAAGTAAGCTGAGTTATGACCATAGATAGAGAACTACTACAATATAGGAAGGGCGCAAACGCTTTTTTAATAGGTAATTTTGGAGGCGGGGTTGAGCTCTTGCTTGTCCAAAAAGTAAATTATGACAACAATCAGTGGGATTTTCCCGGTGGGGGAACAGATGAAGGCGAAACCGGCGAGCAAGCAGTGCTTAGAGAGCTAACTGAAGAATTAGGAACGAATAAATTTGAACTTATTGCCAAATCCAAACATGTCTTAGAATTCGAGTGGCCGGATGCAGTAATTGAACGCAAGCAAAAAGAGGGTATGCATTTTAGGGGCCAAATAAAGGAGCAGTTTTTGGTTAGATTTACCGGCAGCAAAGCTGACATTGTCTTTGATACCGGCGAACTAAAGCAGGTTAAATGGGTAACTTTAGATAATTTGGAAGAGCACTTAGTTTTTGAGAAACAGTGGGAAGAAGCTCAGCTGGTACTTGCCGAATTCGAACTCCAAAAATAAAAAATAGGCCAAATTCGCACATATGAATTTGGCCCATACAGGTTGATAGGTGCAGACACCCTACTTTATCCACGAAACATACTTGAGTGTTTTATATGCGCATACAACCGCAGTCACAACAGTCCCAATTACCAATACTGCGTTTCCACCAATTATAAACATCAAGGTGGCCAAAACGATAAAGGTCTTTAAAATGACTCTTACAACATCTCTGTTTCCAAGTTCTATACCAATCATAACCCCGATAGCTGCAAGGATAACCAGTACCAAAATGTATAAGAGTTCGAACTCAAAATACTCCGACGACGCAGGCTTTATCACTCCAGATAGCGATAACAGATATACTAACAACATTCTGTCCTCCAAGAAATTGAGATGGTCGCATTTTAGCATAAATAACGTAGAATTTGGCCACTCGGCTTGTTTTCCTAGTAAAAATTGATACAATCCAAGCAACTATTAACCTATAACATCAGTTTTCAGAGGAGTGCCGATGAATAGCAGGTACATATTAAAATTCAGGGATTTTAAGCATGCCACAAGTGCCCTAATACACCTAGACAAAATTGGAGCAACAGCCCCGTGGACTGAATGGAACAGTGGGCCGGAAGGCTACATCTTTGTAGCTTTTACTTTGGCGACTGCCGAAGGTTATACCGAGGATGATCTACGAGATCTTGTAAACCGCCGCATCATCCTAAGTTACTCACTTTAACAATAAGGCTAGGACGGGAAAAAACATGGCTGGGAAAGCTACCATAACGTACAGGGTTTAGGACTCCACGACATTAGTTTGGTCTGAGCGCCATCATTTTGCGGATGGCGCTTTTTACTCTTTTTTAACCACCAAATACACTTACACAAGAAAATGTATAATAAACGCATATGCGAACATCTACGGCAAAAAAAAGAATTCTCACCGGAGACACCCCAACCGGCAAACTACATCTTGGGCACTATGTTGGCACGCTTGAAAACAGAGTAGCGCTCCAGGATGAGTACGATACGTTTATCATTAACGCCGATATGCATGCCTTTGCGTACCCAAAGTACGTTGGTGAACCGGACTTTGTAGCACGTGCGGTGGTTGATGTCGCAATTGGCAATTTAGCCGTGGGGCTTGATCCGCACAAAACCACCATGTTTGTCGAATCCGGCATTCCCGAACTTTACGAACTGGCAACTATTTTTTCAATGCTCATTACCCACAACCGTGCACTACGAAACCCAACCATTAAAGACGAAATCAAAATGAAGGACATGGGCGACGACTATTCGCTGGGTTTTATTTTTTTTCCGACATTGCAGGTTGCCGACATTATTGGCGTTAAGGCTGATCTTGTACCGGTGGGTATAGATCAAAAGCCACATGTGGAGCAGGCGTTTGAAGTGGCCGAAAAATTTAATACCAAGTATGGCCAAACTTTTCCGATGCCGGCAGTAAAAATTGGGCGGGTTGGCAAGCTGGTTGGCACAGACGGCAACCCTAAAATGGGCAAGTCGCTTGGCAATACCATTTATCTACACGAGTCCGAAGCCGACTTAAAGCAAAAAGTCATGAGCATGTACACCGATCCGGCGCGTATTCACGCAACCGATCCGGGGACTGTTGAAGGCAATCCAGTATTTATTTATCACGATGTGTTTAATCCAAACACTGCTGAGGTGCAGGACCTAAAGTCTCGCTACACCGCAGGCAAAGTAGGAGATATCGAAGTAAAAGAAAAGCTGTTTGTGGTTCTAAACGAGTTTTTGTCGCCAATCAGGGAAAAATATACTTATTATGAACAGCACGAAGATGAGGTTAAGCAAATACTGCGTGCAGGCACGCAAAAAACCCGCGCAATTGTTCAAGAGGTATTAGCAGAAGTCAAAGAAAAAATGCGTTTTCTGTCGTAATCCCTGCTATAATCACCACGCGCATGGCAAAAAAAGAAAAACAGTCTATCTCGCAAAAAATAATTCAAAAACAACCTAATTTGTTTGGTAATATCTTTTTTTATATTTTTCTGCTTATTGGAGCGTATTTGCTTGTGCTTTCTTTTTCGCAGACGCAGGTAGGAAAGGAAGAAGTACCCATAAACGAAGCTGTGCGCCTTATTGCAGATGATAAAGTGCAAAATGTAGTTGTATCTGGTGACAAAATCGAACTGCTTTTGCAAGATGGTACACAATTAGTTACAAAAAAAGAGTCAAGTATTAGCTTTGATGAGCTATTGACCAACAATAACGTTGACAGCACCAAAATTAAGGGCGAGTACAAAGTTGAACACCGCATCGCATTTGATCAAATCTTTACGACTTTGCTCACAATTGCAGTGCCGCTTTTAATTCTGCTGTTTATTTTTAAGCAAATGCGTGGTGCCGGCGGCGATATTTTATCGTTTGGCAAGTCGCGCGCAAAGCTATTTTCAAAAGAAGAAACAAAGAAAAAAGTGACTTTTAATGAAGTAGCCGGCATTGATGAAGCCAAGAAGGAAGTTTCTGAAATCGTAGATTTCCTGAAAAATCCCGGAAAGTACGAAGAACTTGGTGCGCGCATTCCGCGGGGGATTTTGCTTGTAGGGCCAGCAGGTGTTGGAAAGACCCTTTTGGCAAAGGCAATTGCCGGCGAAGCCGATGTACCCTTTTTTACAGTTGCGGGCAGTGAGTTTATGGAAATGCTGGTGGGAGTTGGGTCAAGCCGCGTACGCGATTTGTTTAATAACGCAAAGGCCGCACAACCAAGCCTTATCTTTATAGATGAAATTGACGCCATCGGGCGCCAGCGCGGGATGGGGATAGGCGGCGGGCACGATGAGCGCGAGCAGACTCTAAACCAAATCTTAATTGAAATGGATGGGTTTGACGAACGCACACATGTAATTGTGCTTGGAGCTACCAACCGTGCCGACATGCTAGATCCGGCGCTTGTGCGTGCGGGCAGATTTGACCGTAAAATAACGATTCATATGCCCGACTTAGAAGACCGCGTGCGTATTTTGGCTATTCACGCCAAAGACAAACCATTTGACGACAGTGCCAACATGGATACTGTGGCACGCAAAACCGTGGGTTTTAGCGGCGCTGATCTTGAAAACATGCTTAACGAGGCCGCAATTTTGGCCGCCCGCAATGGACGCAAAAAAATTAGCGCCAAAGATTTAGACGAAGCATCGCTAAAGGTACAAGTTGGCCCTGAGCGCAAACGCCTACAAGACGAAGATGCCCGCAAACTGTCGGCTTATCACGAAGCGGGGCATGCTGTTGTTGCCGCCAGGTTAAAAGATGCCGATCCGGTTGGCCGCGTAACTATTGTGCCGCGGGGTGGCTCGCTTGGGCATACCTTTACGCCATCAGAAAAAGACCGCTTTACCGAAACCAAAAGTCGCCTGGTGTCGATGATTGCGATGATGCTTGGCGGGCGCGCGGCTGAGGAGCTAGTATTTGAAGACATAACTACTGGTGCGGCAAATGATATTGAGCAGGCCACCGACCTAGCGCGCAAGATGGTCACCGAGTTTGGGATGAGTTCGCTTGGACCAGTTTCATATGATGCCAAAGAAGGCAGTAGACTGTGGATTGCCAAGCAAATGGGCGACAATGTGCAATTAAGCGAAGCAACTACCGCCAAAATCGATCAAGAAATTAAAGCACTTGTTGAAGCAGGCCACAAACAAGCCAAAGACTTGCTTACAAAACATCGCGCTGATTTGGACCGAGTTGCCACCGAACTGCTTGAAAAAGAAACCCTTGATGGCGATGAGTTTTTAGCATTGCTGGAAAAATAGCTAAAATGAAAAAGCTATTACTAATTGATACTTTTAACTTTTTGCACCGTGCCTATCACGCGTTGCCCAAAACCTTTACCGATGGGAATGGCAATCCAACAAACGCTATTTACGGGGTAACGTCCATGCTTATTAACATTTTTGATGCTTTAGAACCCGACTATGCGGTAGCAGCGCTTGACAGTATTGAGCCGACATTTAGAGTCGAGGACTTTACGGCGTATAAAGCACACCGAAAGCCCATGGAAGATACTCTTGCAGCACAGATCGAACCGGTGTTTGACATTATTGATGCGTTTGGGGTGAAAAAGGTTACCGTGAACGGGTACGAGGCTGATGACATCATTGGCACCATGGTTACACGCTTCTCAGGCCCGGCCGGCGCTAAAAAGGAGCCGGTTGAGTCAATTATTGCATCGAATGACCGGGATTTGTGGCAACTGGTTGCTAAAGACGTAATTGTGATGCTTCCGGCAACAAAAGGCACAGATGAATGGATTGGCGAAAAAGAAGTAGAGGCTCGGATGGAACTTACACCAAGTCAGATACCCGACTACAAGGGGTTACGCGGTGATCAAAGCGATAACATTCCGGGTGTACATGGGGTTGGGGAAAAAACAGCAACAGCACTAATTAAACAATTTGGTTCACTCGAAGCTATCTACCAAAATCTACCGGCAGTTGAACCCAAGTCACTCAGAAAAAAACTCGAAGAAAACTATGAAACCGCACTGCTTAGCAAGAAACTTGCAACCATTATTACAGATGTGCCGGTAACCATGGAGCTTGCCGAGTGCAAATACAGCAAGTTTAACAAACTCGAGGTTAAGGAAGTACTTGAAAAATATAACTTTAAGTCGTTAATTACACGATTGGGGTTTGAGCCCGCAAAATCAAACACAAAAAAGAGTACACCGGTGGCGCCTCCCAACCAGATTGGGCTGTTTTAGAATTTAGTATAATAGTCACGATGACCACACCGACAAAAGACCTCGCATTTAAGACCGCAACCCTGCTAAAAAAAGCCTACCCAAACCCAAAAACCGAACTTGTCCATGCAAATGAGCTGCAGCTTATGGTGGCGGTGTGTCTGTCTGCCCAGACAACCGACAAAAAAGTTAACCAAGTTACCGAGAACTTATTTAAAAAATACAAAACGTGGAACGATTTTGCATCGGCGGATTTACAGACTTTGCAACACGATGTGTATGGGGTTAACTTTCACATGGGGAAGGCAGAACGGCTAATAAAAGCTGCACAAGTAGTTTTGCGCGACTTTAACGGTAAGTTGCCCAAAACCATAGCACAGCTCACAACCATCCCCGGAATCGCCCGCAAGAGCGCAAATGTGCTTATGCAGGAGTTATGGGACATTGCCGAAGGGATTGTGGTTGATACGCATGTAACTCGCGTCTCAAATCGCTTGGGACTTACAACCCACACAGATGCGGTTAAAATCGAACGTGACCTGATGGACTTGATACCACAAGAGTATTGGCGAAACTTGTCGGGGGCAATGGTCTTGCACGGCAGATATGTGTGTGTTGCACGCAAGCCAAAATGTGAACAGTGTGTG
Organism: uncultured Candidatus Saccharibacteria bacterium; assembly: GCA_964464645.1. Lineage (GTDB taxonomy): Bacteria > Patescibacteriota > WWE3 > UBA101185 > UBA10185 > CAYXGU01. Next base: position 2,826 of record CAYXGU010000014.1, on the reverse strand, counting down.
CTAAATGCAGTTTGCCCATCAGCTGGTAAAGTGGGCTAAGGTGAGCTAAAGCCGGTAGTTATTGGTTTTCAGTATCATCAGGCGCATAGTTGGCGTACGGCACGCGCACGTAAATTGATCCAAAATTCTGCGAAGCTTTCTCAATGTAGGTCCACAGGCCGGCATCGGTTACTCTAAATTCTAGTGTACTTCCCGGGGCTATGGTTTTGCCGTTTTCCCACTCAGCGTAGGTGTTCGTAGTTTGAATTATGGTAATAGGATTTGCGGTGGCATTTGTCCAGCGTACAAGCTGATCCCGATAGCCGGTTGCATTTCGTGGTTCAAAACCGGTCTGGGTGTAGGCAATTTCGAGCGTGCCGAACACTTCGTCAATGCGATCGGCATCGTAAATATACGCATCAAGGTACTCATCGCGTTTTGCGTTTTCGAGTTGATCATTAGGGTCAATCACACCACCGGTAGGGCCTAATACGCGTGGGGGAGTAGTAGATGGAGTAGTGGGCTGTGAGGTTGCCGACTCATTTGTTGAAATGCCTTCTTCGCCTTGCAGTTTAATTAATGTCGGAAGTGTTGCCGCTTCTTTTTGTGCACTTGCAAAAATAATTGCCAAAAATGCAAGCACAGTTAACGCACCAATTACCAAGACGGATACGTTTCTTTTCAAAAAGCCAAGAAGGTTTGGTTTGTGCACGTATTTATTTTAGCATGTGGTATTAGACGTTGTGACCAAACAGCTGAGCTGGGGGTATGCTATCTGCCGATCTCTTTGATTCTTTCACGCTTTTGTTTTTAGTGTCCACTTCCTTAAGGAAATCGTTAAGTGCATTGGCTCGTGCAATGATATCTGGGTAAACCTCTGCTATTAAAAGGATATTTCCAGATTGATTATCTGGTCTAAGAAAATGATCAGGTATCTTTGAGCCTTTATGTGGCCTCCACAAAAATCTTTCAGCGGCTGTTGGTAAAGATTTTCTTTGCTCTTTTATTTCTAATAAATCATCAACTATCTCATTAATTGGCTCATCATGATTACTCAACATTACTTCCGGTAAAGAAGTGTATAGTTGATCCCGTCCACTCTCATACGCTACACTAAGCAAAGCGAACCCACGCCGCGTAATTACTGCCGTGCGTCGAACTTGTCCTCGGTCTAACGCAGCAGTAACTAGGTACTGTTCACCATTAGGACCTATTCTGATGGGGGTACCGTCGGTATCAAGAGCAAATGCATCCTGAAATATACCTGGAAGTGCCTCCATAACCCCTAGATTTACCCTTTCCTGTGGGGTTAGTGCTTCAAGAGCAAGCGTTGTCTCACCACTTGCAAGCCGTGCCTCTAATTCACGAGCCTGTTTGCGACCACCGTATTCTTCTACTCCGGCTATTGTCTCAGCTGCAGGTACATCTTTTATACGTTTGTAATCTGGGCTGGTTGGATCAGTTTCGTGTATTAAACTACCTTCCATACCAAAATGCTACAGCTCCCGGGTGGGAGCTGTCAAGCAACGAATCTTAATTTGTAATGTTTAGTTACGCTGAGCCTCTTAGATCTTACTTAAAAGCATCAATTGCAGCCTGCACATTTGCAAGTGGCTCTGCCCCGCGCAGTTGTGTGATTTCGCCTGTTTCAAGGTTAACAATAAAGTTTCCGGGTGTGCCTCTAACTCCGGCGTCATAACCGGCTTGATACTGGTTCTGGACAAATTCGTTTGTTTCGTTTGAGTCAAGACAGCTTGTGAACGCATCCACATCTAGCCCAAGCTCACCGGCAAGTTCAGGTAATCTGCTAGGCACAAGTCCAGGCTGATTTTCGTAAATTGCGTCTGCCATTGCCCAAAACGCATCATTGCCCCCAAGTTTTGCGGCACATTCAGAAGCCTGCGCTTCTTTTACCGCATTTGGATGAATTGACGCCAATGGAAAGTGTCTAAATACCCACACTAGGTCGCTATTGTCAGCTATTGCTTGTTTTGCAGTTGCGTGAAAAGTTTTGCAGAACGGACATGAAAAGTCGGAATATTCGACAAGCGCAAATTTGGCAGTGGCCAAATCACCAATAATTCGGTCAGCATCTGTAACTTCTGGAATGTCGGCTACAGCTGCAGGCTCACCGGGTGTTGGCGCATTTGCAGACCCGCCATTATTTCCACCATTACCTCCATTTTTGTCTTGTACTTGTGTCCATAACGATCCAATTGCAAACGCTGCAATAACAAGCGCAATCACAAGTCCAACTGTCAAAAAAGTACCTTTATTTTCTTTCATAGTTTCTCCTTCTTGCATAAAAATTTGAACGTGGGGTAAGTTTACTTGGGAATGTACAGTTTGGCAAGAATTATTACAAAATTATGCAATAGAAGTTGTCGTATTTTTTGTTAGCTCTGTGTTTACTAAGTTAGTTGGGGGCCGCTTTTTTATAAGCACATCTACCACATTGTTTGCGGCCATAGTTGCCATTTGCAGGCGCGCTTCGCGGGTGGCACTTGCGATGTGGGGCGTTAAAATTACATTACTTAGCTCAGCCAAGCCCGGATACAGTTTGGGTTCGTTTTCGTATACGTCAAGCGCCGCCCCCATAATGTAGCCTTCTTTTAGTGCGGTGTAGAGCGCGGCTTCATGTACCACCGGCCCGCGCGCTGTATTTATTAGGTAAGCTGTTGGTTTCATGAGTTCAAATTGCTTGCTACTCATTAAGCCGCGTGTTTCGTCGGTTAGGGGACAGTTTAGGGAGACAAAATCCGAGTGTTCCAACAAGTATTCTAGCTCGACCCTTTGTGCGCCGGTGTCGCGGTCAATATCTTCGTGTCGTGTCGGATTAACATACAA
>CAYXGU010000013.1:0-17812 GCA_964464645.1 uncultured Candidatus Saccharibacteria bacterium | reverse complement strand
TGGTTGTGATCCTTGCTAAATAGCGTTTCTATGTTATCATGTTACCGCATTATGCCAAATATACTCTCAGCTCAAAAAGCTGTCAGACAATCGAATACCAAAAAACAGCACAATCTTATGTGGAAAGGCCGAATTAAAAACTCGGTAAAAACTCTACGAAAACTGCTATTAGATAAAACCGCAAGTGTTGATATAATTAAAAAGGAAGAGTCATTGTTTTATAAAGTTGTAGATAAGGCTGCAAAGAATAAGGTTATTCATAAAAATAAGGCAAAAAGACTAAAGTCAAGAATTTCAAAAAAGGTAGCTGCCCGTGCTAACGTTCAAAAAACACATACAACAAGTACTAAAGAACCAAAAGCAAAGTCAAAGTCCGCAAAACCAGCCGGAACAAGAAAAAAATCAAAGTCCAAATCTTCTTAAATCAACCCACAGTTTATATTCTTCCCAAATCTTACTTGCCACGATTGTAATTGTAATTATTCAAGTGACGTTTTTAGTGATAACTGCTTCAAACGCAGTTTTCAATTTTAGTATTGGTAGGTTGGAAAATGAGGTTAATGCACTTGTTGACAGAGTGTCTGAAAACGAGGAGGCTTTTCACAATGTGAGAACAGCAAGTAAAAAAACAAAGATGTTACAAGCTGCGTACGAAAAACAGCATTTATATGGGCAGGAAATAATCGCATTATTTAATAGCTTAGTACCGGGAGCCGAACTGGTATCTTTTAGCTTTACCGACGAAAAAAACACTATTTCCGTAATGACAAACGAACCCGTTAGAGTGGCATTAGTAGTAAACAGAATGCTGGAATCAGAAACAGTAGCCCAAATTGTGATCACAGCTGCACGCAGGGATGCAGAAGGCGTCTACAGAATTGATATGGAGGTTGAACTGGAATGAGAGCGGCCGACAGCCTAAAAGTTGTTTATTTGCGCGAAGTGGAGTCTAAACCCTATAACTACTTTATTATTGTGATTGCGTTTCTAATATTTAATATAGTTATTTTTGGTGTTTTCGGCAGTTTTTTGGGGTACCGTGCGCTGTCGGAAAAAATTGCTCTGCGCTCCCAATACGTTATTGCGAAGGAAAACCTAACGAATAATTTAGCTACGGCAGAGAGTCTAGAAGCAGAACTTACAAATCCGGGCTTTCAAAAGTATATGCAGGACGCTATTGGCGTTGGTTCGGGTTTGTCCTCGTTTATAACCGAGTTGGTTAACGAAAGTGCAAAGCTTAATTTTTCAATCGCCAACTTAATTGTTGGTGAATCGAGTGAGCCGGGTGTTATTAACCTTACAATCTTTTTTGATGGTAACTTTGGTGAAAATATTCCAGAATTGGTAACGGCACTTGAGAACCTGAACAGGTTAACTAATGTAAAAGCTGTTCATATGTCGCGAGAAACAGTTGGGAGCTTGCTTAAAGTTGAGGCGGAAATTTATTATGTCGAAGAATGAATAAACTACTGTTGATTTTTTTTGGAACGATCATTATACTTTTTGTAGGTTTGGTTTTTGGGATAGATCAGAATGCAAAACCCAAACCCATACCTGAAGAAATAGTGATGTTATCGGAGCCATTTTCTGATAACATTGATATAGAGTTTCTAAGAGAAACTGCACCGGGAGTTTTTAACTAGCTTGGTGCCTGCCTATGAATACTAAAGATCAAGCGAAAAGCGGATTTAAAACATTTGTACTTACATTTATAGTGTCACTACTGGTTTTTGGGACTTTATACTATCTTGTTTCAGATTCATCTACAAGCGAAGCTAACATTGAGCAAGAAACTGTGCTTGGGTATAACAAGTCAGCACTAGCGGTGGCTGAGCCCGAAGAAATGCCGGCAGGAACGCCATCAGGTGAGGATGAACCGGATGTAGTACAGCCGCAAGTTGGGAGCCCGTTTGGTGGATTGGCAGAACAAAAGATGGCTGTTGAGCCGCGAGTGGTTTTGGCAGGTGCCGCAGAATCAACTCAAAGTACTGTTCCTGAAACCGGTATCACCGGAATTACAATTGGGCTTGTCGGCTCAATTACGCTTTTTGCAATATTTGCCTACGTTACCAGTTTTAACCCGCGAAGATACGCATACTCGAAGTTTGAAGAAGATGTCATCCGTGACCGCGAATAATCTAGTCATTGGCTACTAACGTAGCATCAATCAGCAATCTATTTATTTTTGTACCGGCGGGCGAGCAAGTCATTAGCACAAGTGTAGATTCATTTAAAAATTTTGGTTTAACTTCGGCAAGTGGGTAAACGTCTTTTGGTTTCAATTCGCGCTTTGCATCAACCTTATAAGTTAGTTTACTGTTGTTGTAATCAATATAGATCATGTCACCGGGGGCAAGTTGGTCTAGAGTTGAAAAAATAGTTTTGTAGTTTTTTGGATTGTAAAAAAACGGCAACACTGAATGCCCATAGATAAAAGTATTTCCGACCTCACCAGGAAGTGCGGAGCCAATGTAATGGCCAAGTGCTTCGTTGGGATCTAAATTGGCCGGTGTAGTTTCAACTGCAGCGCCCTCAATACCCAGCTTTGGAATGGTTAGGTAGTAATAATCGGGTATATCGGGTTCAACTTTAGAAATTGGTGTAGTTGGTGTGTTTGAATCCAGTTCCGCAAACTCAAAGGCTCTAAAGCCCGTAGCTACACCAAGTGCACTGTTGTTTACAGGTTTTAAAGTTGTTTGATCTTGGGTGGTGAAAAATGCGAGAGGGAGAACCACTTGCGACACCAGCAGAAAAACACCAAAAATAAGTAAAATTGAGGGAACCAGGGATGTTCTGACAAAAATCTTAGAATCAACTTGTTTAAAAATAGGGTCGTGTGATTCGTCTTTTACGTAGACTTTTGGCTTGAAGGAACCCATTCACCTAGTGTAACACCTTCTCAATTGCCATTGGAATGAGTAAACTCTTGGAAATTCCGCCATCTTTTGCTTTTTTGTCGAGTGTATAAAAATCTTGGTACAAAAGCTTTAATTTAGTGTGTGTATACTCACGGGCTTGCGTTTGTGCTTTTGTTTTTGCAAATGGAGCCATGCTATTTAGCATAGGGCTGTTAAATTTTGCGTACGCAATGTTACGAAGACCATACACCAGCATTGTAAAAAGGTAAAACGGATCATTTTCGTCCATGAGTAAGGCGTATAGCCTTTTGTATGCCAGTTCCCTATTTTTAGCAAAAACGCTGTCAATAAAACTAAAAACCGACAAGCTTGGTTCAGTCTGGCTAAGTTGTACTTTTACTGATAAATCGTTTGCTTTTTTCAGAAATATACTTGTTGCGGGTAGCTTCTTGTTGCTGAGGAGCACCAGAGTTGTCTCTTTTGGTATACGATAAAGTACCTTGAGATGATCGTCTAGCTTTCTTGTACCGGTTGTGGAAATATCTAACACGACAAAAGGCGGGACACCAAAAATATCAAAAGTTGCACACTCGGCAAACAACTGCTCAGGCGATGTCTCCGAAATGTCCAGTTCTTTTTTGGCAGTACTTGGCAGTTTTTCTTGTAATTTTAGAATTGTTGCCCGTGATCTTGCGTAGTTATCTCCATGCAGTAAAAAAATCATATTTTACTTTTTAATCACTGCCGAATATGTATCTTTGGACATATGCGTGCAGTTGTGAAAAATTACCTGATCTTGGTATAAGCACATAGGCCCCGCCATATAAACTGGTGTCTTCCGGTGCATATAGCAGGCCGCCGGCCTCGGAGGCACTGCGGTCGTCAAGCACTATTGATTTAATTTTTGCAAAATCAACTTCCTGGGACAGCAAATAAAAACTTTGGATGTCTGCGAGTGTAATGTCGGTGTCTACGTTGTTTGAATAATTCTCGTATAACTGTTGAAGTTTAAGCGGATTAATAAGCGTATCCAAAGAAAGTGCTTTGTTTTTGATTGCCATAATAACTTTTTGCTGGCGGGCGGAGCGGGCAAAGTCAGTACCTTCCTCGTTATCCCCTTTGCGTGACCGCACAAACTTAAGTGCCGTTTCACCATCCATAGTTTGGGTGCCGGCCTCAAACTTTACGGTTTCGTAGCGTTCTTCGAGTGGTGCGTTTTCCTTACCTTCAATTGGGTAAAAATAATCGGTAAAGGGAGTATCAACTGTTACTTCAACACCGCCAAGTGTATTTATAGCTTCTTTGAATAAGTTAAAATCCATAACCGCGTAGTAGTGAATCGGAATTCCCAAAACTTCCGATACAGTGTCTTTTGCACCTACCCCACCCGAATTTTCATATACCGCATTTATTTTCGAATAGTACCCGCCTGGGTTTTTTACCCACAAATCGCGTGGGAGTGAAATCATTACCACATCGCCTTCAATTCGTCCGATTGACGCAACAAGCATTGTATCGGTTAGTGTTCCGGCTTCGTCATCAGCTGCTCTTTTATCTGAGCCTAAGATTAATACATTAGTACGCCCGTCGGTTTCTGATAAATGGACGTTTGTAAAAGTGGAAACTATTGTAATTGGGTTGAAAATTGCAAGTACATGACTTCGAAAGAGAAATAGAGAACTACCAAGTAGAACTAAAAAAAACACACCAACCACAAGCAACCAAGTATTTCCGGATTTTTGTTCCTTTTGTTTAGAGATGTCTACATATTTCATAAAAATGTACCGGATCTAGGCTGGCATTGCCGACCAAAACTCCGTCTAGGTTTACGGTTTGCGAATTACTACGCGCAAAGTTTATGTCGGTTGATCCACCATACAAGATTTTTACCCCGTTTGGCAACTGGTTTTTCATATCTGCGAGTTGTTTGTGTATTTCTTCCGGTTCTTTTGGAGTGTACACGCCATTTTTTGAGATATTTTGCGGGTCTTCCCACGCTAATATAGCACCGTCAAGGTGGTATTTTTTTACGTCGGCGGGGTTTATAAAGCAAATAATTGGCACAATTCCCGCTGAAAGGCACATCTTGGCTTTTTGCATTACCGTGTCTACTGGTTCGGCGCGTTCGCTGTGGCCAACAATACAAAACTCGCAATAGTCCGCAAGCTGTGTTGCGCCAATCTCACCTGTATGTATAGGATCAGCAAAAACCGATACGTCTTGCGCTCCAATATGCATACCGTCCAGCGTTTTAAGTTCAGTCATTGCAGCAAGGTGTACAAAGCTGGGTGCGACAATAACCTTTACGTTTAGTAAATGGGGATCATACAGTTCTTGCCATGCGGCAATCCACGCAGTTACTTGGTGTTCTGTCATATTCATCTTCCAGTTCGCAACAATTACTCGCATATTAAGTTAGTTCCTCAAGCACAGTGTTTGTAAGTGACGGTAGAGCTTCAAGGTCTTCGTGAGTGTAATCGTACCCCAAAACATTTAAGCACGAAAAAATTACTCCTATATTTGAGTATATACTCTCGGCGTAGGCGCATGCCACTAAACTATGCAAAAGCAAATTACCCCCAATTTCGCCGGTGCGGGATTTCGCACACCCCATTGGACACCCGGCGCACGAGGGATGTGTGCTTTTTTCAACACTTAGCTCGTTGCATCTACCCAAAATTTTGTAATACAGCTCCTCATATTTTTGACTGTTTTGAATTTCAAATGTTTTTGTACCTGTAACAACTAGTCCAAAGATGTTTTTTTGTAAGAGTTTGTCGTCCAAAAAGCTTTCAGGTGTTAAAAAATAATCATCCAAGAAAAATTTACGGCGCACCGGCTTAAATTCACTTTTCTTGCCGGGTAATCCAAGACCCGAGATTGGATCAGACTCAGGATTTCTGAATGTAACTTCTTCATTTAGTATGTCTAGTAGTATAGGCTCATCAGATTTACCAAATAGTACTATTGAATCAATGCCCGCAAATTTAAGCCTAGTAGACAGTGAGCCTCCGAGATATAAGTCTTCTACAACCCCGCTACTATGAAACACAACTGATGTTTTTGATGCAAATGGAAAGAAACCGTTGAGTGGTCCGGTGGAAAAGACAATCGGATCCCGGTCAATTTTTTCAAGCAATAGCGGTAACCCGGTACTGACTCCGCCAACATACTTGTATAGGTCAGTTAGGGTTTTTACTTCGGCTTCACGGTTTGTTAGATCTATGTACAAAATTTTTTTGTGTTGTGTGTCGGTCATGCCTGCTCCAGCAAATTTTCTTCAGTGTACTCGGATGTTTCTTCAAGTGTAAAAACTTGCGTTGGGCAAATAGCTTGAATTTTTTTTATGTCCAGATTGTTTACGCTTGCATCAAGATCAATTTCAAATGTTAGGTCATCAAGTACTTCCTCACCGCCCTTTTGCTTAAATACTCTAATGGGTGAATTATCTAGCCCAACCTTACCCAGCTGCCGTTGAACCTCAAGTATGCATAAGTCACATCCAATACATTTTTGGGGAAAAGTAACCTTTAGAATTTTAGCCATTGTTATTTAGTGCCTCCAGCCCCGGCAGAGTTCCAGTTGCCAAAAACTGCAGCATGGCGCTGCCGCCGGTTGAAACAAAATTAATATGTTGTAGTTGATTCACCATCTTAAGGGCCGCAACGGTGTCGCCTCCGCCTACGATTGAAAATGCAGAGCTTACAGCAAGTGCTTCTGCGATTTTTTGTGTGCCCTGCAAAAAGCTTGGATCTTCATATGCACCAAGTGGCCCTGCCCAGACAACAGTGCGCGCGGTTTTTATAATCTGTGTAAATTTAGCAATGGTTTGTGGGCCGATGTCTTTATTATCTTGCGCGTAGTCTATAGGTAGTTGCAGATTTGTCGGGCGTGAGTCAGTCCAGTCAAGACCTATTTTACCTCCAAGCAAGACGTAATCCGCAAGCTTAAGAAAAGCAGTTACTGCAGGTTTTTTACTTTCCAACTTTGCGCCGCCAATTATGACAACAAGTGGGCGGTTTGGGTTTTCGAGCACTTTTTTTAGGGTATCAACAGTTTTTTGTAAATGAAACCCGGCATAGCTTGGTAGTAACTTTGGTACTCCTACAATTGATGTGTGAAGTCTATGTGAAGTGTCGAAAATTTCATTTACATAAATGTCTGCAAGACTTGCAAGTTCCTGCGCAAAAACAGGATCGTTTTCTTCTTCGCGGAGGTCAAAGCGCAAGTTTTCCAGTAACCGAATATTTGCGCCGGGATATTTTTGCGCAAAATAGGAACTTAGGTGTTTGGTACTTAAGTCTGGGTTTGGTACACCGTGCGGCTGTTTAATATGTCCAGCTAGTAACACACTAGCACCTTTTTGCACAAGGTACTCTAGCGTTTCTGCCATACAATCAAGCCGGTAGGTATCAAGTATGCTGCCGTCTTTGAGTGGCACATCCAGATCTGCTGCAACAAAAACCTTTGTGTTTTTTGTAAGCGGAGCCTGATTTAGTGATATCATGCGTTTTCATTTTACCACTTTTAGAACTTTTAACCTTTTGTTTACCGAAAAATACGGTAAAATAAAACGGCATGGCAACACTAAAAGAACTACGTGATGTTCGACTTGAAAAACTAAATAAATTACGTGAACTTGGGTTGGAGACATATCAGGTTAGATCAGTTAAAGAACACGCTAACGGTGAGATTGTAGCCAATTTTGAAAAGTACGACGGCAAAGTTGTTACATTGGCAGGGCGAATTATGTCGTGGCGTGAACACGGGGCGTTGGTGTTTGGTGATTTGCAAGATGAATCAGGTAGAATCCAGCTGTACATTGCACAAGAATTATTGGCAGAAACAAGTAAGGTTGAGCAAACACTTGGCTTTACGGAGTTAACCCTGTTGGATATCGGGGACTTTGTGCAAGTAACCGGCAAGGTGACAAAGACAAAACGGGGTGAAATTTCACTTCAGCCGACAAAACTTACGCTGTTGTCCAAATCACTTAGACCTTTGCCGGATAAGTGGGAGGGAATTAAAGATCGCGAAACTCAATTACGAAAAAGGTATGTTGATATGCTAGTCGACACCGATGTAAAAAAGATTTTAGACATTCGGTGGAAAATGACACAAGAAATTAGAAAATTTTTATGGAGTGAGGGATTTACAGAAGTTGAAACACCGGTTTTACAGCCGTTATATGGGGGGACTAATGCCAAGCCGTTTATAACACACCTAAATGCCCTGGATCAGGATTTTTATTTGCGGGTTGCGCCTGAGCTTTATTTAAAGCGCTTAATGGTAGGCGGGTACGAAAAAATATTTGAAATTGCCCGCAATTTTAGAAACGAAGGGATTGATCAAAGCCACTTTCCAGAATTTACTATGCTCGAATGGTACGAAGCCTACGCGGATTACAACCGGGTTATGGATTTGACTGAAGCCATGACAAAACAGTTGGTAAAAGAAATACTTGGGGGGACAAAAATAAAAGTTGGTGAGCACGAAATAGATGTTGGGGGTAAATGGACACGTGTTGTGATTGACGATTTAGTAAAAGAGCACCTAAATGTTGAGTGGGAAAAGGTGACTGAAGATGAGACAAAGGCTTTGCAAAAAAAATACGCAGTTGAAGTTAGAGGTACCTGGACCAAAAACAAATCCTTATTTGCAATCTACGATCATGTAATTACTCCTAAATTGGTAAATCCAACTTTTGTTGTAGATTATCCCATTGAGGTAAGTCCGCTTTCGCGCGAACATCCAAAAAAAGGCGGCAGGGTTGAGCGGTTTGAATGTTACATTGGCGGGGTTGAAATTTTTGACGGATGGAGCGAGATTGTGTCGGGCTTGGAGCAACGCAAGCGCTTTGAGCAGGAACAAGCAAACATGCGCGAAGGTGATGTAGAGGCGATGCCGTTGGACGAGGACTTCTTGGAGGCTTTGGAACACGGCTGTCCGCCGCTTGGGGGAATTGGGTTTGGGATTGATAGGTTGGCGATGTTTTTAGCAAACACCTGGGCGATTAAGGATGTTATCGCGTTTCCGAACCTGAAGCCTAAGGGCTAGGTATTGTTTTGTATCGTACAATAATGTACACTACTGTACATGCAGAAAAAAAACGTTTCATTTACACATGCTAGGAAAAATCTATCCAACATTTTAAACGACGTCTACTTAAATGGGCAGGAGTACGTTGTTACAAAGAGAGATATTCCACTTGCGGTGATCCAAAAGGTAGAAGGAAAAAAAAGTAAAAAGGATAAAGAAAGAAAACTAGATTTAAGCGCATTTGGAATATGGGAAGATGATAAGAGAAGTACGCTTACTATAGAGAAGGATCTAAAGAAGATTGCGTGGAAAGGAAAAAATGTTGATTGATGCAAATATTTTCATTGACTTTTTTAAAAAGAAAAAAGAAGCGCTCAAATTCTTTGAGGATAACTTGTATAATGAGTTTCTAGTTTCCAGAATAGTTTTGATGGAGGTTATAGCCGGTGCAAGAGATTTAGCAGAGTTGAAAAAGATGAAAAAAACTTTTGATTCATTAGATATGCAACTAATCGAACTAGATGCAGAAATCTCTAAAGAGGCATACGGTATATTTAGCGGGCATTTTCATAAAAGTGGTATTGGAATTCTTGACTCTTTTCTTGCCGCTACAGCAAAAGTGTACAACGCAAACCTGATTACGCTTAATACTAAACATTTCAAAGGTCTAACCGGACTTAAGGTTGTGAGACCATACTAATATGTCTATAGCTAACTTACCAACGAGAAAAAATGCCCAAGAATTATTGGCAAAGCATGTGGGGGATGACTATCAACGTTTGCATGCCAAAATGGTGGCGACTGCGCTTGAGTCATACGCCAAAAAACTTGGCGAAGACACTGAGTTATGGTTTATGACTGGGTTGCTACATGACTTGGATTATTTTGAGCATCCCGACGAACACCCAAAAATAAGTATGAAATGGTTTGCTGAGTGGCAGTACCCAGAAGAACTAATACATGCAGTTGCGGCGCATGCGCACGAGCGCACAGGTGTTAAGCCCGAGTCCAAGTTGGCAGCTGCTTTGATCGCAACCGATGAACTAGCCGGCTTTTTATATGCCTATTCTTTAATGCGTCCAGATGGGTTTACAGGTATGGAAGCAAAATCGGTGAGAAAGAAATTTAAAGACAAGGCCTTTGCCGCCAAAATTGATAGGGATGAGATTATGTTTGGGGTTGAGAAGTTTGAGGTAGATTTTGATGAGCATGTTGAGTTTTTGATAGGTGTGCTTGGTGAGATGGATGAGCTGAAGGGCAATTGAAGGTGCAAAAAAATGCGGACCTTACACCTAGTAGGTAATATGCCTAGTTGCAAGATCCGCGATCAGGTTCAGTAGTTACGGACAGGATGTAGGAACATTGCCTTTCCAACCAGAATCAGACACCGCGTTTTCTATGTTTAAGGTTTTGACTTCAGCTTCGCCATTAGCGATCATGTTATCAACAATTCTCATAAGTGTTTGTCCCGCTCGTGCGTATCTTTGGTTGGCGGTGCCGGTGAATCGCGCAGCAGTCATCTCAGTTTGGAATGTATCAGTATCCATTAACCAAGACGCTACGCGTCCGTCAGATAAGCTAGTTGTGCCAACTATCGAATCCCTACCAATTACAAGCCAGTGTGCAACACCTCTGGAAGTGTGGATAGTTAGCTGTGTCAGTTGCTGTGTTCCCACGACAGTGCCGTGTAGTATTGGAAGCGCATATTCCAACAACTGGCCAACAGAAAAGTTCCCATCCCTGCAGGTGAAGTTAGGACTGGTTCCGTTTCCGTTGACTCCGCCTGCTGATCCACTTTCAGCGCTTTCTGTGAGAGGAGATGCTTCTGGAACCTCGGGTTCTGCAGATGGTAACACCTCCGCCGGTTGGTTTGGGGCGTCCATTCCAAGGGCTTTTCGCATGGCATCTGCAAGTACATCTGGAATTTCAACTTCCGACGGCTCATAGCCCAGCTGTCTTAGAACAGCCCTGATGGGCTCGCCCAATCTACCTGGGATAACTGTGATTGTAATCAGAAGTACAACCACAATGACAAGAAAAACTGCGATGATATTCAATGCCGAAAGATCAAATGTTCTGAATTGTCTCATCCTTTTTCTTTGTTACCTCACTCTGTTCTATGGGTTAATTAAGATATGCAATTATTGACCACTTTACATACATTGTTTAGGAGGAAAAGTAATGTTGGAACAAGGGAATAACCGTGTCCACTTTGTTCGCGGCAAATTGTCTCTAGCACCGGTTTTATCTGTATTAGCCCTGGCCCTTGTTCTACTTGCAGGTCGGGTTATCTTTGATGGCAAAAGGGTTGATGAAGCAGGGATGACGCACAGGTTCCTTGTTTACGCCGACCAGGTTGATGGGAGATGTTATTACCAAATTCAACACTGGATCAAAAGACCTTCCGATAATCGTCGTGTTGATAAGTGGGGTGATGGGTTCTTTGCTCAGGATCTTGATTCGGATTGCTTCAATCTGGATCAATTTGCTGATTATCTTGGGCGTATCCTGCGAAAAGAGGTAGAGTTGGTAGGGTTATTAGTAACCGGTGTTGCGTTGCCGTGTTTACTTTTACTGTGGAGAGCAATTAAAGCTCGACGCCACACAGACCCTTATTGACCCCTCAAGGCTTTTTGGCGTATTCTGGTGTATGTCATGCGGTGCATGATTTTCAGAATACGCTTTTCTTTAACTGTATTAATAAAGTTAAATACCAACAAAACCATTGTGTTGTATTAACGAATAATTTTCTGTTTTACGGGTATTTATGAACCTGCTATGCTAACCTTAAAAAGATGCTAGACATAAAATACATTCGCGAAAACTCAGAAACAGTAAAAAAAGCAGTTGTAGACAAACAGCTGGTTGGCACTGTTGACGTTGACGAACTTTTGCGGCTTGATGATGAGCATAAAAGCCTGCTCCAACGGGTTGAAACCCACCGAGCCCTCAGAAACCAATTGTCGGAAAACATTCCTAAGGTGGCTGAGGCCGAGCGCCAGAAATTAATCGCCGAGGCCGCAGACGTAAAAACCGAGCTTGCAAAACTAGAAAGCGAACTAAAAACATTAAAAATGCAGCTGGATGCGCTTATGCTTTGGGTGCCGAATGTGCCGGCTGAAGATGTACCAATTGGACAAGACGAATCCGGAAACAAAGTTATTAAAACCGAAGGCGACTTGCCGAAATTTGCCTTTGAACCAAAAGACCACATCGAACTTGGCGAAGCCCTAGACATGTTCGACTTAGAACGCGGCACAAAAATTGCAGGCTTTCGAGGGTACTTTTTAAAAAATGCAGGCGTACTGCTTGAGCAGGCCATTTTACGGTTGGCCCAAGATCACATGGTTGCGCAGGGTTTTACCTTGGCAACAGTGCCGTGGATGGTGCGTCCCGAATACTTTACGGGTACAGGGTATTTTCCGTGGGGCGAAGAAGATCACTACAAAACCCAAGATGACATGGCGTTAATTGGCACCGCAGAAGTATCGTTAACTTCATATTACGCCGGCGAAGTTTTGGACGAGGCCGACCTGCCGGTTAAGCTTGTAGGTATTAGCCCCTGCTTTAGGCGCGAAGTTGGTTCACATGGGAAAGACACAAAAGGTGTTTTTCGAGTACATCAGTTTACTAAGGTTGAGCAGGTGGTGTTACTTCCGCAAGGCGAAGAGTTGTCACGCGAGTGGCACGACAAAATGTTGGGTTACGCCGAAGACGTATTAAAAGCACTCGAACTCCCATACCAAGTGTTATTAATGTGCACTGGAGACATGGGTGCGGGCCAGCGTAAAAAATACGACATCGAAACATGGTTTCCGGCGCAAAAGCAGTATCGCGAAACACACTCTGATTCGTACTTTTTGGATTTTCAGGCACGCAGACTAAACATGAAATACAAAGCACAAGATGGCGATACAAAATTTGTGTGTACGTTAAATAATACCGTTGCAGCAACTCCGCGGTTGATTGGTGCGCTCCTTGAAAATCACCAGCAAGAGGATGGCTCAGTAAAACTTCCCAAGGCATTACACAGGTACATGGACGGAATCAAAGTGCTATCATCTAATTAGTGCCAACAGTATTTGATAACATAAAACATCCAAATATACTTGTAAAAACGACCTCAGATATTAGTGGCGATATTGAGGTGTCCGAACTTGACGGGCATAAAACTTTAAAAGTAAATGGGGTAAATCAGTCAATTGATCCGGATGATCCGTCAGTTGAGCACCGCGTGTGGGGCGGAGTGGTTAACGTAATAAAACAGCAGGAACCGGAGTTGCGAAATATTTTGATTATGGGACTTGGTGGTGGCACGATGCAGCATTTAATTAGCAGAGAATTTCCCGGCGTTGAAATCACAAGCATAGAAATTGATCCGGTTATTGTTGACGTTGCAACTAACTATTTTGGGGTAGCAGATATTCCTAATCACAAAATTATTACCGCCGATGCCTGCAGACTAATTGTTGAGCCCGACAAGTATGAGTTGGGTACGCAAATATTCCAGGTTGTAGTTGTTGACATTTTTATTGGTGCTAACTATCCCGATCTTGGAGGGTCGGGCAACTTTATTTCGCGTGCGGCTAATATGGCAATAATTAATGGGCTTGTGATTTTTAACCGCAACTACACCGACGAATATCAGGAAGAAACCGATTTGTTTAAAGAGACCCTAGAGGATTTTTTGCATGACGTTGATACTTACACTGTGGCAGGCAGAATGAATGCGCAAAATTTACTAATTTTTGGACGTACTTAGGCGGATTGTATGGATAGTTATCAAGCTATTGTATTAGGTATTGTTCAAGGCCTTACCGAATTTTTGCCAATTTCGTCATCGGCTCACTTAATTGTTATACCCGAGCTTTTTGGCTGGGGCGTTTCGCCGTTGGCATTTGATGTTGTACTGCATGTTGGTACTGCGGTAGCACTTTTGGCGGTGTTTTGGCGGGATTTACTGGCTATAGCAACAGCATTCTTTGGAAATGCAAAATCCTTTGGCACTGCCTTTTCAAAATATTCATATGAAGGCAAATTTGGGGCGTATTTGGTAATTGGGGCCCTGCCAGCCGCATTTTTCGGCTATTTTTTAGAAGAACATATATCAGGGGAGGTCAGATCGACGTTTTTTGTGTCAATTTTTTTGCTGCTGGGAAGTATATTAATGCTGTTAGCAGAAAGTGCCTATACCGGAACAAAAAATCAGCTTACCGCGAAACAAAGTTTAGGCATTGGTTTTTTTCAAGCTCTTGCGTTGTTGCCTGGAATTTCAAGATCCGGAAGTACAATTTCTGGCGGAATGCTGCTTGGGCTGAACAGAGTTGAAGCTGCACGGTTTTCATTTTTGGTTGTAATTCCTGTTGTGCTTGGTGCCGGGTTGTTTAAGGTGCTTGAATCTGGCGGGGAATTATTAGTATTAGGTGCCGGACCCGTAGTGCTGGGATTTATTATAAGTACAGTTGTTGGATTGGTTGCAATTAAGTTTTTATTAAGTTTCTTGCGAACGCATACCTTGTATATTTTTATAATCTACCGATTGTTTCTAGCAGCCACACTTTTGTATTTGAGTTAGGTGGTTTGGGCTTTCAGTCGGTTTTTATGGAGCGTTTTTTATTTTTTCTATTATTTTGGTAGTAGAAAATTTACCGCCATATTTATCCATAACTTGTTTGTACTCGATACCTCTTAATGTGTGTCTCAGTATGGGTTCAAATCCAAAATCCCTGCCGTATGTGATAACGTTTGGATATAATTCTTTATAAATGAGTTTCCATCCCTTGATTCGATCAGTGATTACTTTATCAGACAACAAAAACACAAAATCTGTAAACTTTTGCTCACATACTATTTCAAGTCTTTCTTTCTCATCTATAATTGGATTTTTGTTACCATAAAAAATTTTGACTCTTTTGTTATCTTCGACTCCAACAATCAGAATATCGCCGAGTTTCTTACTATTGCTTAAGAATGAAGCATGCCCCGCATGAAACAAATCAAAAGTTCCGTGGGTAAAAACAACCTTGTTGCCCTTTTTTCGTAATTGATGTGAAATTTCTACAATAGTTTTTTTATCTAGGATATATCCCACTTAACTAAGTTTAAGAGATGAGATGTGAAATGCAAGCAGCCAAACTAGTTTACTTTAGACAACGCCAGTTTAATACCAAACGCCATAAGAATTCCGCCCATGACTTTTTCAAGATAGTATTGAATACCCGAAAACCGTTCTTTAATAAGTTTTACCGAAAATAAGGTGGCAACAAGTGCAAACCATAAAAATGTAACTACCGCCATTTCAAGTCCGTACAAAATTTGCCAGGCAATTGGTGTGGCGGGGTTTATGATTTGCGTAAAGAGGCTCAAGAAGAACAGGGTTACTTTTGGATTTGTAACATTTGTAATAAAGCCCATTTTAACTGCTTGGATAGGTGTTAGCTCAACAGTTGCCGTTACACTTTCTAAAGTGTTTTTTGCCCTTTTGGCAGTTAGGGACTTGTACCCGATGTAAAATAAGTACCCTGCACCAATATATTTAATAATAGAAAATAATAAAACTGATTTTGATACTAAGTATCCAATGCCAATTATTGAATAGGTGACGTGAACCAAAATACCAAGTGCCAGTCCGAGTGAGGTATAAATGCCGGTTTTTCGTAAAAAAACCAGACTGTTTCTGCTAATTAACACAAAATCAGGTCCGGGGCTCATTACTGCCAGCAAATGAATAGTGGCAATTGTTATGAATTGGGCTAAAAGCACCGGAGGCATTTATTTATGATAGCCGAACATCAATAGATTACAAGTTTTTTTACGCTTTAACTATTTGCATGCGCTATAATCTCTATGCCATGTTCAAAAGATTCTTTGATTCAAACGACAAACAAATAAAAAAATATCAGCCACTTGTTGACCAGATCAACGCACTAGAACCCGAAATTGGCAAGTTGTCTCAGGAGCAGATGCAGAAGCAAACACAAGACTGGAAAGGTGAACTGCAAAAGCTAAATGAAAAAGAGCGCGCCAAGTATTTAGACCAGATATTGCCCAAGGCCTACGCGTTAGTGCGGGAAGCCGCTGTGCGTACCTTAAAAATGCGCCACTACGATGTGCAGTTAATTGCGGGCATGGTTTTGCACGAAGGCAAAATTGCCGAGCAAAAAACCGGCGAGGGCAAAACCCTAACCGCAACACTTCCGCTGTATTTAAATGCGTTAACAGGCGGGGGGGTGCACCTTGTAACCCCAAACGACTATTTGTCAAAGCACGGTGCGGGGTGGATGGGTCCGCTTTATGCGTACCTGGGGTTAACAGTAGGGGTAATAATGCAGCAGCGCTCTTTTATGTTTGATCAGACATTTGAAAGTAGTGAGTTTTTGGATGAGTACACAAAGCATTTAAAAGAGACGCCCCGACAGCAGGTTTATGAAGCAGACATAACCTATGGTACCAACCACGAGTTTGGGTTTGATTATTTGCGCGATAACATGGCCATGGCGCTTGAGCAAATGGTCCAAACGAATGCGAATAAAAACTGGGGCGCACACACTTTTGCAATTGTTGATGAGGTCGACTCTATTTTAATAGACATTGCACGTACGCCTCTTATTATTTCAAATGCTGCCGCGCAACCAACTGAACGCTATACCAAAGCAAAAGAAATTGTTGGCCAACTGATTAAAGGATCAGATTATGATGTTGATGAAAAATTTCGAAACGCATCTTTAACAGATCTTGGTATTCGAAAGGTGGAAAAGTTGCTTGGGGTCGGGAATTTATATGAACAGGATTTTGAAATGGTACATTTGCTTGAGCAGTCGTTAATTGCACGTGCACTATACGAAAAAGATAGAGATTACGTTGTGAAAGATGGCGCGATTGTAATTGTGGATCAGTTTACAGGGCGACTTTTGCCATCTAACCGTTTTTCGCAAGGGTTGCATCAGGCAATTGAGGCAAAAGAGGGCGTGCAAATTCAGCAAGAAAGCAGAACCGTGGCTGAAATTTCGTATCAAAATTACTTTAGAATGTATGCAAAACTTGCGGGTATGACCGGGACCGCAGCAACCGAAGCAGAGGAATTTTTTAAAATCTACAAACTTGAAGTTGTTGTAATTCCGACCAATATGCAGGCCATAAGGCAAGACGCAAATGATGTTGTGTACAAGACTGAGGCCGCAAAATTTAAAGCAGTTGCCGACGAAATCGTTACCAGACATAAAGCAGGGCAGCCGGTGCTAGTCGGTACTACAACAGTCGAAAAAAGCGAAATGCTGCATGAGCAGTTAAAAAGACGGCAAGTGCCCCACGAAATTCTAAATGCCAAAAACCACGAACGTGAAGCATTAATTATTGCGCAAGCCGGTAAAAAAGGTTCTGTTACCATTTCGACAAATATGGCGGGGCGAGGTGTTGACATAATTTTGGGGGGCGATCCGTCGTCAAAAGAAGAGCAGGCCGAAATAAAGGAACTCGGTGGATTACATGTTATTGGTACTGAGCGGCATGATTCCAGAAGAATTGACAATCAGCTGCGGGGGCGTGCGGGCCGCCAGGGCGACCCGGGGTCCTCAAGATTTTATGTGTCATTACAAGATGACTTAATGCGTATTTTTGGCGGGGAGCAGGTTGAAAAGCTTATGAACCGTTTTGGGATGGATGACAACATGCCGCTTGAAGCCGGTGTTGTAAGTAGGTTAATTGAAAATGCACAGAAAAAAGTGGAAGGGTTTAATTTTGACAGACGCAAACAAATTGTTGAAATGGATGATGTAATGAATGTCCACCGCGAAGTTGTGTATAAATTGCGCCGGCGAATTTTGGACTTTTCTGTTGGAAACACCGAGTATGTTGATTGGTTCAGAAGTAAAGTTGCACTTGATGATGTGTGGGATAAATTTGCAGTAGAACTTGGC
>CAYXGU010000012.1:0-18277 GCA_964464645.1 uncultured Candidatus Saccharibacteria bacterium | reverse complement strand
ACGGAGACATGTCAAAAATATAACACAAAAAAAATTAAAGAAAAGACTGTTACAAAAGGAAAAAATACACTATAATAGTTACGTACACTTCCCACACCCTACTCTAAATAGCACTTCTGTACTTGTCTTTACAGTCATTACCTTTATGATTACTACAGGGTACTACTGGCCATAAACTATAAGTTCTATACCCGGTTTAGCGCGGGGTGATGGCTAGAAACCTACTGTGGATAACCTATGGAAAACCTGCTGAACATACTTTTTCCGCCAACCTGCATGTTTTGTAGTGCTGTCGGCAAAGTATTCTGCCTTGAGTGTCTGCAAAAATGCACACTTATTTATTCGACAGAGTGCATTATTTGCGGGGAACCCACACTTTTTGGCCAAACGCACTATCATTGCAGTTCGCTGTATACACCAAAATCTACTTTTAGCCTTTTTGAGTACGAGCACTACACCAGAGAGTGTATTAGACGCGCAAAATATTCCACAAAAGAGTTTATGGCTCTTAAGGAACTAACGATTTACGGCATTACACAGGCGCAACAACTTGGGTACAAGCTTTCACCCAAAACATTGCTGATCCCAATTCCTCTAAACAAGTTTCGCCAAAAAGACCGCGGTTTTAACCAGGCGGAAATAATTGCCAAACAATTCTCGCGCCGCTTTGGAGTGCGTATGACAACAAAAGTCCTGAGGCGTACAAAAAACACTAAAAGACAGGTGTCAAAAACTAGGTTTGAGCGCTTTGCAAATGTTGCGGACGCGTTTGAGGTGTACCCAAAAATCTACATTGCAGGCAAAACTCTAGTTTTAGTAGATGATGTGTTAACAACAGGCGCAACACTACTTGAAGCGACAAAAACTTTGTACAAAGCAGGTGCCGGCGAGGTGCATTGTGTCACGCTTTCCAAAAGACCATTAAAAGGCTAAAATCAACAGGTAATGTTAGATAAAATATATCAACTTGCGCGCACAGCCAGACCAAGACAATGGCTTAAAAACTTTAGCCTGTTTGCCGCACCTGTTTTTGCAGGCACTTTGTTTGAAAAAGGCACTCTAGCAAGCACCTTTGAAGCATTTTTGGTGTTTTGTGCGGTGGCATCTGGTGTGTACTTTTTTAATGATCTAAAAGATGCGGAGCGCGACAAACAACATCCGGTAAAAAAGAACCGCGCGATTGCGTCAGGCAGAATTTCTCGCACCGAGGCGTTGTTAATCACAACTGCTTTGTTTGTCGGCGGGTTGTGGTATTCGGTTTTTTATATCGGCACATTTTTCGCGCTTGCGGTTGCAACTTACATTGTTTTAATGCTTGCGTACTCGTTGCATTTCAAAAACGTCATAATCTTAGAAGCACTCATTGTTGCAAGCGGGTTTATTATTAGGGTTTTTGCCGGCGGGTTTGCATCTGAAAGTTCTATTTCATCTTGGCTGGTGTTAACAACAATTGGCCTGTCGATGTTAATTGCATTTGGTAAAAGACGATCAGAAAAAACCCTCTTGCTAAAAAAATTGTCGACACGCGAAGAAATTGCCACCCGCGAAACACTGCGCCACTATCCAGACAAGCTACTGGACAGCATGATCTCAATGTCAGCTACATTTTGTATAATTACATACTCACTTTTTGCGTTTTTAGGCTCAAGTGAATCTACCACTAGTAAGCTTTATAGCATTTTGCCCTCGATTATAAGCACACCAAAATGGATGATGCTCACAATTCCGCTGGTGATTTATGGCGTGGCCAGATATTTATATGTCATTTATGAAAAAGAAGAAGGCGAATCGCCCGAGCGAGTTTTGCTGTCGGACAAACCACTGCTGACTTCGGTTGTTTTGTGGGGAATTACTACTATGGTTGTGATTTATGTGCTTCCGGCTTTGGGATAATGAAACGGGATCCTGCACCAGTATAAAAAATTTTGGCGCAGGACCCCCATGTATTGTGTGCTAGATATCCATCTTTCCTCCTTTGGCTCCCAAAGAAATAAGACGGCGATCACCTCCTCGGCTCCCGAGTTTCCCCAAAGCTAATCTAACCTAAGTTCAAATTTTTGGCAAGGAATTTAATTTGTGGTGCTCTCACTACTCTCCACCGCATCTGGTACAACCAACGTACCGCGAGGCTGTGGGCGCACAGTAGGCAACGCACCAGCGGGCGCATTTTCACCCAGCACTTCCTGAGCGCTGCCAGATTGTTTTGGGGAGTTATACCCCATTAACCCTAATGACGTTATAGGCAAGGCAAAAAGACCCAAAAGTAATACCACCAACAAGGTATCCACAGAAATTCTAACCAACTTTTCGCCTGTACTCATGTCGCTAATATTGGGCATCAACCCCCCCAAGTCTTAATTCGTACTCATCGTCCATCTCCACGTAGCCTTCAAACGGTTTTTCGGTAAGACTTGCTTCGTTTTCAACATCAAACACAAACAATACTGTGGTTAAAACCGCCAAAACTCCCGACACTATAAAAACCCACGAATACAAAATGCCAACATACGCCATAACAGCCGACACAAAAAGCATTAAATACATATAAGATAGCCAGACTGCACCCTGCGCGTATAAATCAAACGAGGTCTGAATAAACGCCGACAACCGCACAGAAAATAATTTGGCGGTTAGGTGCGGGGTAATGTGCGAATCGTGAAACATGTAGGCTTTGAGCAAAATATAAAACACGCCGACTGTAAGCACTATCAGCATCGTCAAAATTGAATATGAATTTATGTACGTGTATTCTGCGGCACTACTGTAAATAAACCCTGCCGATCCTACCACTAAAGGAAGCTGCGCGTTTTTTGTAAGCACTATGACGGAGACGATTCTAGTTGCCAGCAACAAAATGGCGGGCAAGACAGCTTGGTCAACAAGTTTTATCAAAATTTTTGAAAACATAAGACAGGATCGCTTGTATAATACTACTATGCTTAGCGTTTTAACGTCAATTATGGTCTTTTTTACGCCATTGTTGTTTGGTTCACCGACAAACGAAATCTTCGAATTTCCCAAAATGGTGTTTGTGTATGTTATGGGCACAACACTCGTTTTTAGTTTTTTGCTTGGGCGAATTTGGCAACCCGCAGCTACCAAGCGCAAGTTTGTGTGGCCAAACATGTGGGCACTAGGGTTGCTTTTTGTTATGACTTTAGCAACGTTTTTGTCAACCCACCCATATACCTCGGTGTGGGGGTACTATTCGCGGTTTAACGATGGGCTGGTATCGACTGTTGTATTTTTTGGGGTGTATGTTGTAGTTATTAACACTTTCACAAAAGAGACGCTCAACAAGTTTTTGTATTTACCGGTGTTTACATTAATACCCATTGGATTTTACGGCGTACTACAACACATCAAACTTGGCGACACCACACGCATTTCGTCAACTTTCGGGCAAGCTAACTGGCTTGCGGCGTATATTGCTATGGTCTTACCGCTTGTGTTGTATTTTCTGCTCAAAAGCAACTCGCGTTTGCCACGGCTTAAATATGTTTTGGTTATTACCTTTGTACTCGCGTATGCAGCACTGTGGTTTAGCTACTCGCTGTCAGGACTTTTAGGGTTGGGTGTTGGTCTTGGTGTGCTCTTGGTTATGAACCGAGAGTTACTTGTACAACATACAAAACTGCTGGGACTTTTGGGGGCGCTCGTGCTAGCAGTTTCGGTCACAAATCCCGGAATCTACAAGCAGCGACTGCATGATGTACTTTTTGATATACAAAAAGTCTACGCACAAGAAATTGTGCAAGATAAGGTAGTGGGCGACCAGATTTCTGATCCGGGATACATTAGGCTGGGTATTTGGCTGGGCACACTAAATCTTATAAATTCTTCGCCAAAAAATCTGCTAATAGGCATTGGGCCAGAAACCTTTGCATACGAATTTCAACCATTTAGACCACCGGAACTAAACTACTCAAGCGAGTGGGATTTTATTTTGAATAAACCCCACAACTATTATCTGGAGGTATTTGCTGAAACCGGTCTGCTTGGGCTTGTGGTATATGTGGGGCTTATGGTTCATACCTTACGCAAAAAGCACTTGGCGCTAACCGCCTGTTTTGCTGCGTTTTATGTGTGTAACCTTTTTGGCTGGCCAACGGTCGCAACTGCTTTGTTGTTTTGGGTGTTTTTGGGGGTCGTGGATTTACCTACTAACTCTAAACAAGATATTTACTAACTAGCATTTCAATGTACTCATCATCAAGTTCAGTCTTGGCAAGCATTGCGGGTGTCGGTCTAAATCTATAGTACTCTATGTCCAGGGTTAGTTCTTTGCTCACAACCACACCCTCTTGCATCAAAAGCTTTTTTTGCAGTTGTGGTGTAGCATATTTGGATCCTTTAATGCTGATGCGCCCAGCATTGTTTACAACCCGCCACCACGGTACACCGCTGTTAACATCTAACCCGCTCAGAACTTGCCCAACCTGACGCGCACCACGTGGTACACCTACCATGAGCGCGACTTGTCCATAACTTACAACCTTACCGTTAGGAATCGAATTTACCACTGAAATCACTTTTTGCTTAAACTGCGACACTGCCATATATTGTTAGTATACTAAATGGGGTGGCAGGAAAAATTGCACTAACAGCACTTGTGGTACTTACTTATATTTGGATGTTGGTTTTGGTTGGTAAACACTTTGGAGCAGATATTACCTACGAACTATCCAGACAGTACTTAGAAGCAGGTGCGGTTGCACAGGCACAAAAATATGCAGAATACTCAATTAGGCTAAACCCAAAAGAACCAAGTTATTACCGACAACGCGCACGGGTTTACCTTGCCCAAGGATCTGACAAAATACTTGCGCTGGCGGACTTAAAAACTGCACATGCCATAAATCCAAAAAATCTGGCAACACTTAGAAACGCTGTACCTGTTTATTATTTTTTGGCAATTAGTGACTTAGAAAAACCGGCAACAACACAAAACATAGACGGCACATACGCAAAAATTGCACAAGCCTACTTTGATACTACAAAAAGCTATGTACTAAATGACGTGGGGGTGCAGGTTTTGGTTGCAAAGTATGAACGTGAACTTGGACACGATGTGGCTTTGGAAAAAACACTGACACGAATTGAGTTTCTAAGACCTGATTTATTGCAGTGGCACCCGGATTTACTTAAGTAGTTTCTTCGCTCAACTCAACATACGTTGCCGACACCCAACCCTCGGTTGTATCATCAACCTTGATTTTCACCCATTCTTCCTGTACTTCAAGCACTGCAAAGGTCTCACCCACGTTAACCTGCGCAATTTCAGTGCCGGTTAAGCTTGGTTCCGAACGCACTCGCAGCCAACCCAGCCCGGTATCCAAAATGGTTGCAGTCTGTCCACCAGGTATACCTGCGCCAAGCTCGCCTAACCCCAAATATGTTTCTTTGGCGGCATCTGACAACCCCTGCCCGTCTGTAAATCTACGCAAATAGGCCGCCTTGTCGGCGCCCGCAAGCGTTTCGGCAGTTTTTTCATCTACAGTTAACCGTTGGCCGTTGGCGTCATACAAATTACCCTCGTAATCTAAAAAGAAGTCAAAAACTAGCTCTTTGTTGGTACCCGCGCCGGCTAAATTTATACCGCGGGTTTTGTTCCAATATAATATGGCGTCAACCCACGCATCGGTATCGGAATTTACCACTAGATTGTCCGAATATACATCGTATAAGTTTGTTGAGCCTTCGAGCAGTTCGACTTTGTCAGGGACCGGTTTTGGAAATAGTGTGAACGAAGCATTCAGCTTGTGCCCGTCATTTATTTCGATTCGCGCACTCTGCGATTCGTAACCCGCAAATTCAACTCTCACGTCGTAATTGCCCGCACTTAGATCATTCGTTGAATAGGGCGTTTTGCCGACATTTGTGCCGTCAAGATAGACGTCGGCATCACCCGGATCTGAAATTATACTTAGTACACTGTCGCTGCTACCTTTTTCAAGCCAAAAGTTTTGCCCACTCGCAAAAACCTGCGACGTACCCAAATCGCGCTTTAACACAACTTCGGAGCCTGCCATAAAATTCAATGTGGTTTGGTATTCGGCTATGTCATTTTTGATGCGCACGTTGTTTTCGCCCGCACCTACCTCAACTGAAGTAAGTGGAGTATTACCTAGCGATTCATCTTCGACAAAAACTTCACCGTCACCAAAAAAAAGTTCAGCCGACAGCGCAGACTTACCAATTACCTTTGATACATTTTTTGCAAACCCAAATCCAAAATACACCAACGCAATTACACCCACTATCGCAACAACGGGGATTATATATTTTTTGGATGAAGGCTGATTTGGTTGGTAAATTGTTGATACTGCCATAGTCTAACCTGTATTGTTAAAAGATTATCATGCGGGTGGTAAAATATCAATGCTTCTTAATGATTTGGCCTGGTAGCCAAGCGGTAAGGCAAGGGTCTGCAATCCGCCTATGGCGGACGATTCCCGCCCATGGATTTTAGATGATGTATACAGTTTATGTACTCAGGCTTGAGGGAAAGAAAAAAGTGTATATTGGAGTGACACAGAATATAGACGAGCGTATAAGAACACACGAAAGAGGACATGTAAGATCTACTCGGGGTAAGGCACCTCGGCTTTTTTACACAGAAACATTTGAGTCAAAAACCGATGCATGGAAAAGGGAAAAATGGCTAAAAAGCGGCGCCGGAAGAGTTTGGCTTAGACAACGCTTTGATCTGGCCTGGTAGCCAAGCGGTAAGGCAAGGGTCTGCAAAACCCTTATACGCGGGTTCGATTCCCGCCCAGGCCTCCAAGAAAGTACGTCTGTGGTAAAGCAAGGGTCTGCAATCCGCCTATGGCGGACGATTCCCGCCCAGGCCTCCAAATGTCAATCGAGATTTTCGTTATGACGTAAAGCGCGTAGCGACCTAGCCCGCTCTGTGCGAAGCGCGTCCACAGGTACTCTGGCTACTCTCCATCTCCCAGGACCCCGCGAGTATCTAATTTCCATTTTTCCATCTGCAGATACGTGTGGGAGTGGGGCAACATCTTGGGAATTTTCAGACTTCTGGCCGGATCGATCGAGCAGAACATATTCGCCTGAACTCTTGTCTAAAAAAACCATCCTCTCGGGGGAAACCACAACCGGACGGTATTTGGAAAGAAACTCATCCGGACCAACCAAATCCCTTTTTTCCGATAACGCTCTTCGCGCCTCAGCTGTAACCAAATCTCCTAGTGTCCCGTCTTTCTCAACAAGCTTGGCGCTTTTAACTCCAAAATCTCCAAAATATACTTGAGCCAGGTCAGGAAACTTCGCGTCGTCTGCACTTACTGGTTCGCCCCTCATGCGAACGGGACGCAATTCGTGTCTATTTCTATCACCTCTGGCATTTGCTTTTAGTTGCTCTAAATACCTTTGTTGCGAAACGTATGCAGCATTTTCCATATCTTGTACCAGACCATCTTCTGTGCTTTCAATTTGTATCCGCTCTCTGCCGGTAGCACCCTCCACCCGTAATCCCGACTCGTCCAAACCGGGCGCCCAGCCTTCCTGTGGTTCTACCTCTGCATTTGTAACGTGATGCCTATGTGTTTGTGGCCAGTCCTGCCCTTTGCTTTCCTCGGCTTCGTTATTATTTTGCCGCTCATACAAAAAGGGCCTTAGCATAACCCTAGACACCAAAGCGCTTGAGCTGTCGCCAACAGTTGACATCTCGGTAAGCTTTGAACCAAACATTGCGGCTATAACCTTTTCGTCCGCGCTTTCAGGAAAATACATGGCACCTTCACCGTTAACAACTATTCCGTCCGGAAATACCCAATAGCAACCTCTTTCCTCTCTTTCATCTCTATACTGACGATAGTAAAACGCTTCTAAAAGTTCATTGTTAGGAAATACGATTTCTTGGATGTCCGGCCCATATAAATCAAAAAGTTCACGTGGTGCGTGCCCAATGCTTAAAGATGACGTCCTTAATCTTTCTTGAATCTTTGGTGAAAGTTCCTCACTTGAGACTGGTCTGTGCGCCGATTCAGTTTGCCTAGGCGTTTCCTGATCGCGTCCACCTCCCAAAATACTTTCGAGTACCTGAGCTCCGGTAACCTTTGCCCCTCCCAAATCTGGGCTAATCGCTCTGTGAGCACCATCAGACGGCACAACTCCCGATAAATCTGTATCTTGCTCTTGGGCTAGCATTACCACATACCAATTCTAATACACAAAACCAAGATAATGCAATGTTTCTATGCAATTTTTGCTAGAATAACCCACAGCATGCAATCGGAAGAAATCTTAAAAAAATACATAGCCTTCTATACAACCCGTAGCCACGTCGAAATTCCCGCAGTCTCGCTTGTCCCCGAAAACGATCCCACCCTGCTGTACGTAAACTCCGGCATGTTTCCGCTGGTACCGTACTTGCTTGGCGAAAAACACCCCGCCGGCACCAGGCTTGTAAATGTACAACGGTGTTTGCGTTTTTTTGAAGATCTTGAAAATGTTGGAGAAACAAATCGCCACACAACCGCGTTTCATATGCTTGGCAATTGGAGCTTAAACGACTACTTCAAGCGCGAGCAGCTTACCTGGGCATACGAGTTTTACATTGAGGTGCTTGGACTTGATCCGGCGAAAATGTACGCGACCGTATTTGCGGGAGATGCTGACGCACCAAAAGACACGCAGTCAATCGACATTTTGACAGAAATTTTTGCAAAATATGGAATTACCGCAACCGAAGGTGAGCGGATTTTTCCATACGGTAAAAAAGATAACTGGTGGCAAAGAGGTGAAGCACTTGGCGAACTTGGTGGTCCCGACAGCGAGATTTTTTACTATGTTGGCACAAACGGTACGGGGCTTGGCCAAAACCCGGCCGATAACCAGGATGATTTTTTGGAAATCGGTAATAGTGTTTTTATTCAGTACGAAAAAACCGCACAGGGCTGGCAAGAGATTGCGCAAAAAAACGTGGATTTTGGCGGCGGACTTGAACGAGTTGCCCTTATTTTGCAACACAAGCACGATATTTTTGAAACCGATAATTTCTGGCCGATCATTGAAGAACTGCAAAAAATGGCGGGCAAGAATTACAGCGAAAATCCTAGAGTCAGAAAAGCAATGCGCATACTAGCCGACCACATGCGCTCGGCAACCTTTTTGGCAATGGACGGTGTGGTACCGTCGAACAAAGATCAAGGATACATTTTACGCAGACTTTTGCGGCTTATGGTACGCGCCGGCAAAGAGCTGGGGGTAGAAAATATCTCGTCACACCTTGTACCAACAGTGTGTAACACATTTGCGTGGTTGTATCCCAACTTGCCGGATAAACAGCGCGAGATTAGCCAAATTTTTGCCACCGAAGAAAACACGTTCAACAAGGTGCTTGCACGCGGCGAAGCGAAAGCAGCTAAACTACTTGACGGGTTTACAAAAGATGTATCAGAACTCGCCCAACTCGGATTTGATTTATATCAGTCCGACGGCTATCCGATTGAAATATTTTTGGCAGACGCGAAAGACAAAGGACTTATCACCGACACCAACCCAATTGAAGAACTGTATAAAAATCTTGTAAAAAGCCATCAAAGCAAATCACGGGAGGGTGCCGAAAAAAAGTTTACTGGTGGACTTGCAGATCAAAGCGAGCAAACGGTTAAATACCACACAACCACACATCTTTTGCACTGGGCTTTGCGCGAAGTGCTGGGCACACATGTGCAGCAAATGGGAAGCAATATTACTGGTGAGCGATTAAGATTTGATTTTTCGCATACCGCCCAGCTTAATGACGAGCAAATTGCACAAGTAGAAAACTTGATAAATACAAAGATTGATGAAAACTTGCCTGTAGGCTATGAGGTGTTGTCAAAAACCGATGCCGAAAAAACCGGCGCGCTGCATTTTTTTGGCGAAAAATACGGTGACACCGTCAAAGTGTATTACATCGGCAACTCGTCAGATACGGCCGTGTCAAAGGAGTTTTGCGGCGGTCCGCATGTTGCGCGCACTGGCGACTTGGGTCATGTAAAGATTTTTAAACAAAAGAAAATGGGTGAGAAGTTGGTGAGGGTTTATGTTACGGCTAGGCCGTAATGCCTGGCGCCGAATTTTCAACAAAAATAATATCCGCCGGTGAACTAAATTCCCCGTTTTCTTGCACATTTAGTATAGTTGCCTTAAAGGTCGCTTCAACATCTAGAGGTCTTCCAGCTACTAAGAGGTCGGTAAGCGCATCTCCAAGAATAGATCGCTGTTGCTCCAAAAACCCATCGGGCAGTTGCTCGGCGTACTGCGATCCCTCCTGCCAATGTGTTCGATACGTTTTTAACCGCCCATCGCTACTAAAGGCTAGCACAGGTCTTTCTTTAATAGAGCTATCTCCAACGCCAACGCAAATTTCAAGAACTGTTTCAACTTCTTTTTCTCCTGGATTTTTGGCTTTTGTTCTATAGTAAGGCACTTCCCTAGTATATGTTGCGATGGCCATACCCGTGTCGGAATTCCCCTCATACAACCTAGAGCCTGCAACTGTTGATTCAAGGTCTGCTACCGAAACAATTAGAGTTGCTGAGGGATCTTCGCTACCAGGAAATGTTAGCTCCCACCTGTTAGAATGAATGCCTTCCGCAGGACGAATCTCGGGGTTTAATTTTCTATTTTGCACAGGCCTGGAATATCTTTGATGAACTGGCTGCAACGTTATCCACAACCCTGCATCTAGCCCGTACTCACCAAACATTTTCTTACCGTAACTGTCGGCTGCAGCCACCTCCTTAAGCCATTTCGCATCCTCAAGAGCCTGTGTACCTTCAACGGTTCGGGCCGCAAAACCAGCGAACAACGACTCAATAGCCCCACCTTGCTCAAACATAAGCGCAGCTTCGGGATGATCTCGTAGGCCACCTACTTCCTTTTCAAACGCGGCCACAAGTTCTGGTGGAACACCAGACTCGTCCGGTCTTATAGAAAAGCCTTCGCTTGCTCCAGGGAATGGCATGTATAAATAATCTCACACTGTAGTATGTATTTTCAAGATTAGGTTTTAAGAACAAATTGCAAACCCTCTTGACACTCTCTCGCACCGAGTGCTATAAATGCACTGCGCTAGTCGCACAGTACAAAATTTTTACAAAATTAAATTTAAGACAAAATAAAAATTTATGGCAAAACCAAACTTAAAACCGCTTTTTGATTACGTGTTAATTGAACCCGTCGACGAAGATACTAAACTGCCATCAGGCATTATTATTCCCGATACTGCGAAAGAAAAACCACAGAAAGGCAAAATAATTTCGGTGGGGCCGGGCAAAACCGACGACGCCGGCAACCTTGTGGCGCTACAGGTTAAAATTGGCGACGTGGTCATGTACAAAAAATGGGGTGGTACAGAAGTAAAAATTGAAGGGAAAGAATATTTATTAGTTAAAGAGGAGGATATTTTGGCGATTTACGCCTAATATAAAAAACTATGGCGGCAAAAAATATAATTTATGGCGATGAGGCCAGAAAAAAACTAAAAGCAGGTACCGACAAATTAGCCTCAGCGGTATCAACCACACTTGGACCGAAAGGGCGCAATGTTGGTCTGGAAAAAAGCTGGGGTGCCCCTCAGGTTGTACATGACGGCGTAACAGTTGCGAAAGAAATCGAGCTTGAAGATAAATTTGAAAACATGGGCGCGCAGCTTGTAAAAGAGGCGGCGCAAAAAACAAACGACGTTGCCGGAGACGGTACAACATCGGCCACAGTTTTGGCGCAAGCACTTGTTGAAGAGGGCTTAAAAAATGTCTCGGCCGGTGCAAACCCGATGATTTTGCGCAAAGGCATGGAAGAAGCCACGGTTGTGGTAGTTGATGCTATCAAAAAACTTGCCAAGCCGATTAAAACAAAAGAGGAACGGGCACAGGTGGCAACTATTTCCGCGCAAAGCGCCGAAATAGGTAACATGATTGCCGAAGCTATTGAGCACGTTGGTGACAAGGGTGTTATTACTGTTGAAGAATCAAAAGGCTTTGAGCTTGAACTTGAATATAAAGATGGGATGCAGTTTGACAAAGGCTTTGCGTCTCCCTACTTTGTGACCGACGCCGACAAAATGGAAGCCGAAATTGTGGATGCATACATTTTGGTCACCGACTCTAAAGTGTCAAACATGCAGGAACTTTTGCCCATGCTTGAGAACTTTGTAAAAGTCTCAAAAAACTTGGTCATTATTGCTGACGATATAGACGGCGAGGCCCTAGCTACACTTGTGGTGAACAAACTGCGCGGAACATTTAACGCACTTGCAATAAAAGCGCCGGGGTTTGGCGACCGCAGAAAAGCTATGCTTGAAGATATTGCAGTCCTAACAGGTGCAACGCTTGTATCCGAAGACACCGGTCGAAAACTCGACTCGGTAACAGTTGCGGACTTAGGGCGTGCAGAACGCGTGCTATCTGACAAGGACACCACCACAATCGTGGGCGGCAAGGGCAAGGAAAGCGACATTAAAAAGCGTACGGCACAACTTGAAACCCAAATCTCAAACACAACCTCGGACTACGACAAAGAAAAACTTGTGGAACGCTTGGCCAAGTTATCGGGTGGTGTTGCAGTTATTAGTGTGGGGGCTGCAAGCGAAACCGAACTAAAAGAAAAGAAATTACGGGTTGAAGATGCTGTAAATGCTACCAAAGCGGCGGTTGAAGAAGGTATTGTTCCGGGTGGCGGGGTGGCATTTTTGCGTACACGCGATGCTGTAAAAACATTAAAGCTTGAAGGCGATGCACAAGTAGGTGCCGATATTTTGTATCGTGCACTCGAAAAACCAACCAGACTTATTATTGAAAATGCCGGCGAAGACGCGGGTAAAGTTATAGGCGAGCTTGAGCGCCAGGTAAAAGAGACCAAAAACCAGAGCTTGGGTTTTAACGTCATGACTATGACCTACGAAGACATGATTAAAAACGGTATTTTGGATCCCGCCAAGGTTACACGTAGCGCACTGCAAAACGCGGTGAGTGTAGCGATTATGATCTTAACAACCGAATGTTTGATTGCAGATGCACCAAAACCCGAAGAACCAGCAACCGGCGGTGGCATGGGTGGCGGTGGCATGATGCCCGGCATGATGTAGGCAAGTTAACCGAGCTCGTTAATTTTGGCTGTCGGTGTATTCTCGTCCATACTTTTGCAAAACACGCTGTGTGTGGTCTTCACGATTAAAGTGAATGAGATTGGGCGAAGTAATTTCGGTTGTCTTTTTTGCTTTCATGTACCATAGTTGAAACGACATGGCCAAAAACTCACAAAAATCAATTAGCTTGCTTTGGTGACTATGTGGCTTGTGAAACTTGGCGGGCATGTGTACGTGAAAACTCTTAAAATACTCAAATACCCAATTGTTCTCGGCTAAAAACTTAAAATACGCGTTGTCGCGACTAATTACCGGATGCATTAATAAAATTTCGTGGGCAATGTACACGTTGTGCTTGTCTTTTGGCCATTCCAGGTTATTTTCATCTACAAAAATGTTGGGGCACAGTTTGCCCGAAAAACTGCGGTCACTGCGATACTTTTTTAGCGCTTTTAGATACATGACGACAAAAAACCGAGTCAACCACAGGCGGTTGGGTTCGGCGACTATAAAAATATCGATGTCGTCGTTTTTTTGGGCGCTGTACGCTGCTACCGAACCGGTTAGTGTAAGCAGTTTTATCCACTTTATGGTTTTTAGTAAACTGAGTGCGTATGAAATCTCGGCTATGTGCTGATGCGCGTACTCTGCGCCACGTGACCAACTTTTGGGTTTAGTGCCATACAAAGAATACGCATTTTTTACTTTTTGCACTTTTTTGCTTTTGATCAGGTTTTTTAGCCTACGGTCAAATGTCTTCTCGGCCACTTTTTTGTCGGTGAGTAAAAACGTACCAAGTTGGCAATAGGTAACACCGGCATCAAACACATTGCGGTATGCCAGTGTATCCAATATTGCCTTGTCACAAATTCTGTCGAGTGTTTTAGTGCTAGGCATGTTCGTCTAAGACCTTGTTTACAAGGTAGTCCGCCCGGTCATTTTTGTTGCGGGTTACATGAAGGTAAGTAAGTTGGTCAAAAACACTTTCAAGTTTTTTTACCTGAGTATACAAATCTTTAAGGTTGGAGTTTTTTACCCTATATTCACCGGTAAGTTGTTTTACTACAAGTTCGCTGTCTAAATAGCACGTTAAATCTTTTACCTTGCTGGAATGGGCCGTACGCAGTCCTAAAAGTAATGCTTTATACTCGGCTTCGTTGTTTGTGCACACTCCTAAATATTCGGTTGCTTCGGCAATAGTGGTATTTTGCGCATCCAAAAGTACAATGCCGGCACCGGCCGGTCCGGGGTTGCCACGCGCTCCACCATCTGTGTAAAGACTAAACATCATCACTAATGTATATCACAAATTATCTAACTTGAAAGTCGTAAAGTCTGCTTCTAAGTGCAACAAAGCCCGGTGCCCGCAGGTTAAACACGGTCTTAAATTCTTCGCCGTTTATGGTGAGTGAGCCTTTGTCTGTATCAACTGTAACTGCATTTGTCATCCCGTTGCTACCGATATCTACATCTATGTCATAGACTTCGTCATAGGCGGTGCCAACCTCATCGGCCTTGTCTGCCATCTCTTCATGTGAGTAGGGATCGCCGCCCCAACAACTTGTGGTCACCGGCGAAATATGCTCGGTTTGCCCATGGCGCCAAACTTCCCACGCGTTTAAAATATCGGCCATTTCTTCTTCGTCTAGCCACGGATAATCACGCCCACAGGTATCTGAATCAAACCGGTAACTTTCGGAATACCACGCCCAGTAAAACCACGGTGAGTCTGCGCGCTTTTCATACGCGTCGTTTGGCCAACTCCCTTTTGTATCCCATCCACCTTGGTTTACATACCCGCCGGTAGTTGACGAGTACCACCCGTAACCCGAGGCGCCTGTGTCACCGGCGATGATCATATCTTTTGTATCATCAACCGCCTCTTTCCATCGGCTGGGTGGGTTATCGGCCTTGCTTTGCAAATACACCTGGCACGACTGGGTTGTACAAATACACCCACCATTTTGCACCCTTCGGTATGCATACGAACGGCCGGCAATTGCCTGTGCCTTTAGTGCATCCATTGGCCAGTCGCTTGGCATTTCGGCAAGTCCGTAAAGGTATTTTTGAAAACTCATGGTCCCGTGCCCCTCAACACAAATTTCATCTGGAAAATCATCGTCTTCGTCAACACTTTCGTTATAGTAAAACTCAATAATATCTTCATAATTCTGCCCATCTTCAGCACGCCCATACGCCCCATATTGGCTCATGCCGTTGTAGTGGGTAAATGCGCCAAAACTAAACCCGCCGAATGCCGGACTAAACGGCGGATCGGGTACTTCCCATCCGTTTAGCTCGTAGTCGCCGATTGAAAAATACCCCTCACCAAACTTTTTAACTAAAACTTCGCGTTGCTTTGCTGAAAAAGATTCTATGCGGTCACTTAAGCTACGGAGGTCTTCTTCGTAATCCCCCTCTTTTGTTGCCAATTCGTTAAGTTCGCCCGCAGCCTGATCGTGCGTAATTGAGAGCACATTTTTTGCAGAAAGCAGTTCGCCCTGCGCAGTTTCGAGCTCGTCTTTTAGTTTTTGCGCTTCGAGCTTATCGGCTTCATAATTTTTAATCTCGGTTGTAACTGCACCAATCAACCTGAGTGCCTCGTGCCCAAGCGATTTTTCAAACCCATACGACAACCCGGTAAGCTGAAAGCCCGACAGCCCTAAGTTGCCTACGTTTTCGGCAGTGTGAAAGAAAATTTCAAGGTCGTTTAGCACACTTCGTTTGGTGTAGGTGCGAATGACTTTGTTTCTAAAAGTTATTTTCTTCTCAAGATCGGTATTTTTTTCGAGCAAGGTCTGATTTATTTTATCCAGATTTGCCACCATCTCGTCTATATCTTGTTGAAGTGCATCAATTTCGGCTTGTGTAACGGTGAGCTGGCCTAACAAGCCCTCGATCTTTGATGACACAGAATTTTTTTGCGCGCGCACATCAGACAGTTTTTTGCTGGTGGATTCATACTCTTCTTCGGTTTCTGCAATTTCGTCTTCGTAACATTCGGCGCGGTCGTCAAGGTCGCTGATGTCTTCGCAGGGGTCGTCGGCGTATGCAATAGGAAATTTTCCGCTTGTGATAAGAAGGCTTATAGTGCATACGAACAAACCTAGACACAATAGCAGTTTTCTCGAGGCAGCTAGGTTTTTTGGCATAGATAGATTATAACCTCTATTAGTAGCTACTACAATTGCTTTCAGCTGTTGTAATTAGCACAAATTGCTATCATACTTTGTGGTGTGATCAGCTTAGTTACTACCCGAAAAATTGTGAGCCTCTCTATTTTTCTAGCAGGCTTAGTTTTACTCTTTCCATCTAATAAGGTACATGCGGAAGAAACGCTTGCTGCCACCGCGGATATTACCGAATGTGAGGCTGGATACGGTGGGGTTGAATTCTCATTAAGAATGGAGGGCACAATGGCTTTTTCAAGATCTTTTAACATAACCTACGACTATAAAGTCGTTAACGAATTTAGCGGCTCAGTTGTATACACCAGCCCCACTTTGTCATTTCCCGACGTTGGTTGTGAAGGTTGGCCGGCCGACGGTGACTGTTATTATAGGGTTAGAATTAATATTCCTGATTTTGTGGCAGCACACAATACACACTACGTCATTGACGTTGAGAACATACTCTACGAATACGAGATATGGGATCCCTCTTATTTTACGGGGTACGGGCTACACGAAAATCTACGATTAGAGGACTGCACAACACCACCTGAACTGGACGTGGATTGGCTTGAGGCAGGCGCATCGAACACACAGTGTTCACTTGGATCCGATGGGATGGAATTTCAAATAGAGATGAGTCAAGTATATCCGAATTCCCGCTCATATAATATAAAGTATGATGTTGAAGTTGTGGAGGGAGAACCTTCCGGCAGTCCAATTTATGAAGAGTCTGATGTATTATTTGGATTTGTGACCTGTTACGGTAACACTTGCGAAACTAAGTCGCGGACAGTTTCTGCAGAAGGATCGCCAGACACAAACTATTATGCAAAATTTAAGAACATTAGGTTTAACTGGGAAAATTTTACAACTGCGGAAACTGGTACCGGACAACACGCTGATCTGCCCTTCGTCCAATGCACACTACCAGAACAAGGAGACGGTGAGTATTTAAATGCACATGCCATTTATACAAGATGTGAGCCAACACCAAACGGACTTGAGTATGAA
Organism: uncultured Candidatus Saccharibacteria bacterium; assembly: GCA_964464645.1. Lineage (GTDB taxonomy): Bacteria > Patescibacteriota > WWE3 > UBA101185 > UBA10185 > CAYXGU01. The sequence continues at coordinate 994 of CAYXGU010000012.1, read as the reverse complement.
CTTACAATGAATGCCACCGGCGCGGAAACAGTTAACATCAATAATCTTTCGTATACAATGTTGATCTACAGGTTATCAGACCTTCACATTGTACATACCAGATACAACCAGACTTTCTCTGATTTGTATTGTCTTGATAATACTTGTCCCGAAGAAATGCAGGTTCTTAGTTGGAACGGCACACCTGCCTTTGATGAATCGTATAGGGCAGTTTTTAAAGATATAACTTATGATTGGACGAAGCCTGCCACAGGCGTGGGTGGAAGTTCGGGCACCGGCATACATAGTCCAGTTTCGGTTGAATGTGAAACGCCAGCCGGAGAGCTTCAGCTCTGTACACCTGACTTAGCGGGTGAGTGCTACCCTGATGTAAATTGCGATAATCCCATAAAGCCCTTGTGCTCAGATTCTGGTGCTTGCATAGAGGATGAGTGGGATGCGTGTGGTGGGGCTGCTTCGTGCGGCACAAGCGGGAATGATTGTTGCTTATCGGGCGATCCGTGCATTAATCCAAACCTAGTATGTAACGACGAATTTATCTGTGAGCCGTGTGGTGGTTTTGATCAGCAATGTTGTCCCGGCGCTGTTCCTTGCACTGGTGGGCTGCAATGTTTGGCTGATGTGTGTTTTGGCGAGGAGGTACCAGACCCAACCGACTACACCGGCCCACTTGTTGACTTTCAAAAACTACTTACGGCACTCCGAGGCGTTATGATACCGATCGGTATTGCTGTTTTTGGGCTTCCCCTAATTGCGGTCAACGCATATAAACTAATGACCAGCCAGGGTGATCCTGCCAAGGTTAAAGACGCTAGAGAGGGGCTTACGGCAGCCATACTTGGTATTGTATTTCTTCTTTTGTCACTAACTTTGCTTAGAATCATAATAAACAGTTTGCTAAGCACAAGTTTGTAGCGATTGTTTAATTTATCACTACACAGCTGGTGTCACACACGCCTTTGACTAATAAATTGTAATACGTAATAAACCACTT